>NZ_LWMT01000274.1 GCF_001639265.1 Methanobrevibacter filiformis | reverse complement strand
ACATAAAATTAAACAAACTAAAAACAATAAGAACAACTAAAAACAATTCAACAAAACCAACAAAATATTAAAAAAAACTCACATAAAAACACAAAAAATAAAGAAAAAATCAATAAAATAGAACAAATAAAGAAACATTAAATGCGAATCCTCATTTGTATATTACTTCCTTCTGAATATATTCCAGTGGAATATCCAGTTATTGTAAAGCCACTTACACTAACATTATTAGCAGTAATATAAAACCCATCATAATCTTCTTTATATATCCTTTTAAGTGTAACATTCAAATCACAAGTTAAACGAATACTCTTATCTATAGTCAAAGATATATCCTTATATATCCCATCCCCACTTTTATTAAAATGTAAATCACTAATATCTTCAGTCTGAATCAAATCCTGAATCATATCTTCATCCCATGTTTCATTAACTGAATAACTAGCTGCATTTACATTAGACATGAAACAAAAACCCAATATAAAAACACTCAAAAATACAATTATGACCTTTTTATTAAATAACATCTATCCACCTTTCATTATATATGACCAATATTATTTTTCCAAATTTTTTATTAATTTTACCATTATTACTGGATGAAACTTTTCGAATTTTTGATTTAATTAAATTAAAATTCAAGATCACATAAAATCCTAAATACATTTTAAAGATTATATCTTCATTATTCTTAATTAAACACTTATTTTTAATATTTTTAGTTATTTTTATTAATTAAATAAAATTTAAAACCAAACCTTATATGGAGTCATTTGGTACAACAGGATAGTAAATCTTTTTTAAATCCTCACTATCCACATTAAGTATTTTATAAAAAGTATTATATGCGTTTATAACATCAATATCATTAATACGCTCACGCTCATTTAAAACAGCACTACACCCACATAAAAAAATCACAGAAAAGACTAATGCAGTATTCACCCCAAAAGTACTTTTAGAAATTTTCTCTCCAGCAACAACCTTATTAACACTATTATATAACAAACGTATCTGATCAAACAATTTTTTAGATGATTTTTCCCATTTTATCTTTCTTAATTTTTTATAAAATTCTTCATTAGGAAGTTTAACCTCATTTAAATTATGAAAATCATCTAATTTTACCATAAACCAATTATAAAATATTAAAACATTATTATAAAGTGGTTTTCTGCCTAATTTTACATTTAAAATAACAGCTAAAGTTCCAACTAATCCAAATGCATTTGTTAGAAAAATAGCATTGCCGAATAGATTTATAAAATATTTGAGATCACTATTGCTTAGTATTGCCATATTTGTGATTATTTCTTTATTTTCTAAATCTTTTTCATCATCATAATGATATGACATTATTATACTCTCATAAATTTTAAAACATTCTTTATATGATGGAGAATCAAATAGCATTTGAGTTTCATATAAAACCTTATCTAAACCAACCACATTAGGAAACTTTTTCAATATTTTTTGTGCTGTTTTTTTATTTTTTTCTCGTTCCTCATCAACATCCCAAAAAACCCTAAATGCATCCCTAAAACTTATATCTTTATCATCCATACATAACACCAAATCTAACAAATATATTACGAATTCATATAACCAAAAGTTTTAACTCAACCTTTTCAAATTAATTATGATGTTATTGATTAAATAAGATTTTAAACAATCAAACCTTAAATTGAGTCATTTGGTACAACATGATAGTAAATCTTTTTTAAATCCTCACTATCCACATTAAGTATTTTATAAAAGGTATTATATGCATTTATAACATCAGTATCATTGATACGGTCACGCTCATTTAAAACAGCACTGCACCCACATAAAAAAATCACAGCTGAAACTAATGCACTATTCACTTCCCAATTAGTTTTAGAAACTTTCTCTCCAACAACAACCATATTAACATCAGCATATAAAAAACGTATCTGATCAAACATTTTTTTAGATGATTTTTCCCATTTTATCTTTCTTAGTTTTTTATAAAATTCTTCATCAGGAAGTTCAACATTATCTAAATTATCAAAATCATCTAACTTTACCATAAACCAATTGTAAAATATTAAAACATTATTATAAAGTGGTTTTCTACTTAATTTAACATTTAAAATAACGGCTAGAGTCCCAACTAATCCAAATGCAGTTGTTAGAAAAATAGCTTTACCAAATAGGTTTATGAAATATTTTAAACGATTATTGCTCAATATTGCCATATTTGAGATTATTTCTTTATTTTCTAAATCTTTTTCATCATCATAATGATATGACATTATTATACTCTCATAAATTTTAAAACATTCTTTATATGATGGAGAATCAAATAGCATTTGAGTTTCATATAAAACTTTATCTAAACCAACCACATTAGGAAACTTTTTTAATATTTTTTGTGCTGTTTTTTTATTTTTTTCTCGTTCCTCATCAACATCCCAAAAAATCCTAAATGCATCCCTAAAACTTATATCCTTATCATCCATACATAACACCCAATCTAACAGATACATATTTGAATTTCTATAACCAAAGTTTTAAATCAATTAACTTTTCAAATATTATAAAATGAAATACATGTTTAACTTTTCATATTTAAATATAAAAAACACCATAATTAGAGTATCTTACGCCCAAAAAGACTAAAACGTACCGAAAGTCCTTTAGAACGACTATAACTAACACTGCCACTGACTACTGGTTTACTTCTATAAGATATACTTCCCTTTGCTCCCTGCTTATTAATTACCACATTTGTTCTAATGCCTCTTCTACCTCCAACAGAACTAGTTCCACTATAACCACGTCTAGAAATTACAGTACGGCCCCTATAACCATGGCTACCTCCAATAAATGTATTTTTTTTATAACCCTGTCTAGAAATCGTAGCACGATTCTTAAAGCCTCTCCTACCCCCAATTTTTGTATTCATTGACATTCCTTTGCGACTAATGTGAATCTTTCCACCATATACATTATTACCACCAGCAGATAGACCCACTTTAACAGTAGATTGTTTAGTAGTGAAAATTCCTTTTAAACCTTTATTACCACCAACAGCTGTTTCTAATTTAATCCCATCTTTAGAAAATTTATAACTATTCTTATAACCATTTTTGCCTCCAACCACAACACTTCCTTTCACACCAGACAGAGATAGAGCATGGCTAGCCTTAAAACCGTTCTTACCTCCAACCATAACACTCCCTTTTACACCAGACAGAGATAGAGCATGGCTAGCCTTAAAACCGTTCTTACCTCCAACCATAACACTCCCTTTTACACCAGACAGAGATAGAGCATGGCTAGCTTTAAAACCATTTTTATCATCCCCAAACCTAACACTCGCTTTCGCACCAGACAGAGATAGATTATAACTAGCTTTAAAACCATTTTTATCATCCCCTATTTGTAAATTATTGTTTGAAAGAGGTTTGATAATCTTATTATTAATATATTCTACAGGATTTTTGGCAAAATCATACAAATTATTAAGTGCTTTTTTAACAGTCGCATAATCAGTTTTTCGTTTAACATACATTAAAATCACTTTTTGAACAGGATCATATTTGATAATAATTTGTTTTGCTATATTTTTTAACTTATTAAGCTGATTCAACAAAAATGCATAAAATCGTTTTTCTGTTTTTCTACCATAATTTAACATCCATTCAGGCATTTTTTTAAGTAAATTAGTAACATATTTAGAATCTATTTTACTAACAAAATCAATCCCAAACTTAACAGGATTCTTACTAATTTTGACTAAAGCAGCACAGAATGATAAAACTGACTTACTAGAAACATTAAATAACTTCTTAATAAACAGTGTAACAATTTTAATATGACCTCTAGTCCACTTGGGAATATAACTATACAGAGTAGATAAAGAATTATACGTCCAATTTTTAAAATTTAAAATTACATTCTTAAAATACTTTTTTATATTTTTAGGAGCAATTTTTTTAATAAATTTCGCCCAAGTTACAGTATCTAAATTAATAAGGTTTAAAACATTTAAGATATTTGCTTTAGTAAAATACTTTTTAACTGGAATTTTCATTAACCTCTCCACTATTTTCAAATATTCTTTAGAATACTGCGATGCTAAAAATTTCAATCCCATTTGCCCAATTTTTGTCCTAGAAAGTTTTATTAATAAAGGCATAAAACGCCTTATTAACCAAGGAATTAACCTAGTAGTAGCTCTACTTCCCATAGATGCTAATTTAGCCTCAGTTCCTCCAAGAGGGAAAAAGGCAATTATGTTAAGCACAAGATCCAGCCTACTCATATATCCTCGTTCATCAACTCCCAAAAATGTAGAAGCTGCTTCATCCAACCAAACATCTCTTTTACCGTGTGGATCATGCTTCCACATACGAATCATAGGTTCATCCCAATAGCCTCTATTTGGATAATATATAAGATCATTTCCATGAGAAATAGTAACATCAAAATCTTCACTATTTGGCTTTAATCCACCACGTTTTCCAGACATATAACTAGGAGTATTATTAAATATTCTTACAACATTATTACTTGAATTAGGAGGTTTTTTCAATATAGAAGTCCTACCTTTATTAATACTACCATATTTTATCTTTTGTTTACTGCCTTTATATTTTTTAGAAAGATGTGTATGGCGTGTTTTTCTTTTTTGTTTACTAATTCTCTGTTTTTTAGAAGTATAATTATGTTGCATTTTTGGTTTTGATTTATTAATCTTTTTATCATTAGAAATACCATAATATTTATAAACAACTTGATAATCTGAAGTAGCCTTTAAAGTATATGCTCCATATTTTGAAATTTTAATTTCGTTTTTAGCTACATGTTTTATAACCTTAACATTTTTATATCTTAAAGCTCCAGTAAAACCAAATTTAGTAGTTAATTCAGGAATAATTAGTTTTAACTTCTTGTTTTTATTGTCTACAAACTCAATATGGATTTTATTGTATTTATTTAATTTCAGTGATGAAGGAGCCACCAATTTTAAAATAGCATGACTTTTAATTTTAATTCCTTTTACCAAGTATAATTTATTTTTTCCCCACCAATTATAATTTCCATTTAAATTTCCCTTAATATGTTGAAGATTAATTTTTTTATTAACAATATAATTGTAGTTTATATTGTTAGATCCAGAGTTATAATATATACCATAGCTATTTTTAGTATAACATTCTGCACAATCTTATTTTTAGAACCAGTAACTACATTTATTCCAATATTATTTAATTTAATACTATTATAACGCAGATAATTAGAATTTCCCTTTAATTTAATACCATATAATTTGTTATTATGAATAGTATTATTCTGCATTTTATTATTATTTCCATTAATACTTGACCCTATTTTAAATCCATCACATACTCTATTGTTTATTATATTATTATTGTCACCATTATCTATAAATTGAGCATCTTTATTAGATTTAATACTGTTTTTATCAACTTTACTATTATTTCCAACTAAATGTAGTCCATGATATCCATTATTTAATATTTCATTTTTATAAAATTGATTATTATTACCTCTGAAATAAACAGCACAAGCTTTATTTTTCTTGGAATTACTATTGATTTTATTGTTTTCTATTTTGTTTTTAGATCCAAAGCCTAAAATTCCATTTTTGCCATTATTGTTAATATTATTATCTAAAATATTATTATTATTCTTTGCAACATACACCCCTTGATTTGTATTTGAGAAAATTTCATTATTTAAAACATTATTTTTATTCCCACTGACTTTTAAACCAATTTTATTCTTATTAATAATATTATCCTTTATTTTATTATTATAGCCATTAATAAAGGCACCTTGATTTTTGTTATTATTAATTTTATTCTTTTCTACATTGTTTTTAGACCCATATACTAAAATTCCATTGGCTTTATTATTATATATCTTAGTATTTGTGATATTATTAGAATCACCAAAAATTGAAGCACCATCAGTATTTGCAGAAAAAGAATTATCCCTTATTATAGATTTATTAACATATACTTTAATTCCTGATTCCTTATTCTTAAATATCAAATTGTTTTTAAGAACTATTTTACTACCAATTAAAACCATTCCATTTCCAGTATTGTTTGTAAAATTAGAATTAAATATGTTTGATCCTGATCCTGAGGAATAAATACCACCAGCTTTATCTTTATTTACAATATTATTTACAAAACTAGATTTTGATATATTAACGGATCCAATAAAGTATCCTCCACCACCATTAATAGCAGAATTTCCATTAAAAGTAGAATTTTCAATATTAGCTTTACCTAAAGTATATACTCCTCCACCATTATTCGCCTTATTCTTTGTAAAAAGAGTATTATCAAGATTTAAATTGTTTTTGGAATATATAGCTCCACCATTATTTACAGCTTTGTTGTTGTTAAATGTTTCATTACTAACAGTTAAATCACTGATAGAGTATATTGCTCCACCATCTTTTAAAGCTGTGTTGTTTGTGAACTTCGATTTTTTCAGTAGTAATAATTTATTAGAATATATCCCTCCTCCATTTGCTGCTGTGTTATTATTGAAAGTAGAATTTGTCATATTTACCTTATTTTGAGAGTATAATCCTCCACCATTACCTATAACTTCATTATTTATGAATATTACACCATTACTATCCATATCTCCATTAGAATATATAGCTCCTCCATTTTTCGCAAAATTGTTATTAAAAGTAGATTTTACTGCATTGTTTTTACCCATAGAGTACACTGCACCTCCATTATTACTTGCCCTATTATTTGCAAAGGTAACACCAGTCAAATTTAAGACACCATACGAATAAACAGCACCTCCATCACCAGCACTATTATTTGTAAAACTAACACCAACCACAACCACAACATCACTTCGCCCATATACCGCCCCACCATTAACAGTAGCTTTATTATTCCTAAATGACCCACCACTAATAACCAAACCACCATTAGAATAAACACCACCACCATCTCCAGATGCAACATTAGCTGTGAAATTAGAACTTAAAGAATACAAGGAAGAATTACCATAAACTCCACCACCATTCACCCCAAAATTACCACTAAAAACCGACCTCACAACATCAACTCTACCCCTAGAGTACACAGCACCACCATCATTACTAGCACCATTATTTACAAAAGTAGCATTTGTTATATTTGAAGACCCATAAGAATATAATGCACCACCATTACTACTAGCCCTATTATTTGTAAAAGTAGCATTTGTTATATTTGAAGACCCATAAGAATATAATGCACCTCCATCACCAGCACTATTATTTGTAAAACTTGTATTATTCCCAATAATTATATTATTTCTCCCATATATCGCTCCACCATTAACAGTAGCTTTATTATTCCTAAATGATCCACCACTAATAATCAAACCACCATTAGAATAAACACCACCACCATCACCAGATACAACATTAGCTGTGAAATTAGAACCTAAAGAATACAATGAAGAATTACCATAAACTCCACCACCATTCACCCCAAAATTACCACTAAAAACCGACCTCACAGCATCAACTCTACCCCTAGAGTACACAGCACCACCATCATTACTAGCACCATTATTTACAAAAGTAGCATTCGTTATATTTGAAAAACCATAAGAATATAATGCACCACCATCATTACTAGCACTATTACTTGCAAAAGTAACACTAGTCAAATTTAAGACACCATACGAATAAACAGCACCTCCATCAACAGCACTATTATTTACAAAACTAGCACCAACTCCAACCACAACATCACTTCGCCCATACACAGCCCCACCATCAATAGTAGCCTTATTATTCCTAAATGACCCACCACTAATAACCAAACCACCATTAGAATAAACACCACCACCATCACCAGATACAACATTAGCTGTGAAATTAGAACCTAAAAAATACAATGAAGAATTAGCATAAACTCCACCACCATTCACCCCAAAATTACCACTAAAAACCGACCTCACAACATCAATTCCACCCCTAGAGTACACAGCACCACCATCATTACTAGCACCATTATTTACAAAAGTAGCATTCGTTATATTTAAAGACCCATAAGAATATAATGCACCACCATCATTACTAGCACCATTACTTGTAAAAGTAACACTAGTCAAATTTAAGACACCATACGAATAAACAGCACCTCCATCACCAGCACTATTATTTACAAAACTAGCACCAACTCCAACCACAACATCACTTCGCCCATACACAGCCCCACCATTAACAGTAGCTTTATTATTCCTAAATAATCCCCCACTAATAACCAAACCACCATTAGAATAAACACAACCACCATCTCCTGATACAGCATTAGTTGTGAAATTAGAACTTAAAGAATATAACGTAGAATTACCATAAATTCCACCACCATTCACCCCAAAATTACCACTAAAAACCGACCTCACAACATCAACCCTACCTCTAGAGTACAATGCACCTCCATTATCAGCACTATTATTTGTAAAAGTAGCATTCGTTATATTTGAAGACCCATAAGAGTATAATGCACCTCCATTATCAGCACTATTATTTGTAAAACTTGTATTATTCCCAATAATTATATTATTTCTCCCATATATAGCTCCACCATTATTTATAGCATTATTACTATTGAAAGAGCCCCCATTAACTTCCATATCGGAATTTGAATATATACCTCCACCATTTACTAATGCAACATTATCTGTGAAATTAGAACTTGTTAATGATAATGACATAGTAGAATATATTGCACCACCGTTTGTGTTCGCATTATTACGTGTAAAATTAGCATTGGAGATTATTAAAGAATAATTAGAATATATTGCGCCACCAGAGCCTGAATTTGCAGTGTTACCTGCAAATATAGTGTTATTTTTGATTTCTAAGCCATTTATTTCATATATTGCGCCACCATCAGTGGCTGTGTTGTTATTAAAAGTACCTCCATTGATTATCAAATTTTCATTCGAATATATTGCTCCTCCCATTTCTGAAGCATTATTGTTTGTGAAGTTAGACGAATATATTGTTATATTGTTTGTTCCGTAGATAGCTCCTCCTATCTGTGCTTCATTATTTCTAAAAATTAATGTTTTGAAAGTTAATGTTGTATCATTAGAAGAATTATAATTAAATATTGCTCCTCCTTCTTCTGCAATATTATTTGTAAAAATAGTTCCTTTGATGGTTAAATTTGCACCGCTAACATATATTGCACCACCTCTATTACTTGCAACATTTTCATCAAAATTAGAATCTAAAATTAAAACAGATATATAAACAAAACGAGCAGCACCCCCTCTAGGAGCAGTGTTATTTATAAAAGTACAATTTATAACAGTAGCACCATCATTCGAAACGATAGATAAAGCACCACCACTACTTAAAGCATAATTATCAGCAAATACACAGTTTTCTACTAAAGTATTATATGCATGAGAATCTAAACCCCCTCCTTCCACATAATTATCTGCACCAGCATATATAGCATGGTTATTTGTAAATCTAGTGTTTATGATTTTTGAGTTTTCACCATTTTCACCTATGAAAACTGCTCCACCACTTTCACCATAGCTATTTTCAAAAACACAATATTCAATAGTAATTGTTCCATTGGCTCTTATAGATCCTCCAGCAATTGTACTTGAATTACCATTAATAAATGAAATGTATCGAAAAGTTACATTTGAATCATTAACATAAAACATTCTGCTTTCACAATTAGCATCTAAAACAGCCATGTTAGTTCTAGAAGCTCCTTGAAAAGTTAAATTAGCCTTGTTAATTTTAATATGAGTCCCTGAACCAACATAAACATTATTACCTAAGTTTATAACATCTCCAGAATTAGCACCATCAACACTGAGTTGAATACTATCAAAATCACTACCTGAAACAGTTATATCTGCAGCATTAATACATGATAACAAAAAGATAGGCATACAAATTAATAAAAAAATAATTAATTTATTCATTATTATCCTTCCATTTTCCCCAATTATTAAAAATCTTTAACCAATCAAAATACCTATTTTCTCGAAAAATAAGTTACCAAATCATTCAAATTTATTAATTAAATGTTATATATAGTATGTAAAGTAATATTTAAAATTTGTCTATCTACTATCACAATAACAATACAATAACAATAGATATTAAAAAAATTGAACATATTGATTTACTAATTAATAAATAAAAAATAATGATTCATGTACTCATATACACTTTTATTATGGTTCTTATAATAAAATCTATTAGTTATATGAAGTATATTTAATGATATAGATAAATTTGTTATTAAAGAAGGCTTACAGGTCCTGCCAATAGTAAAAATCAATAATTAATTCTAATTTCAAATAAATACTAAATCAATATTTATATTAATCATTACTATAAATATATATAAATTAATTCCAGATTCTAATTATCAATATGATTATTGCATTTATAAATAAACCCAAGTAAAGTGAGTTAATTGAATAAAAAAATATTGCCTTTTATATTACCCATTATCATTATAGTTCTATGGGCTATTGTAACAATGGTTTTAAAACTTGTTCCAGACTATGTTATACCTAGTCCTGTAACTGTAATTACATCAGGGTATGATTTAGTAATAACTGGTAGATTATTCCTAGATACTACAGACACATTATTTAAAGTGATTTCAGGTTTAATAATAGCTTCAATTGTAGCTATACCATGTGGTTTGTTAATGGGTTGGTCTAAGAAACTTGAAGAAATGACTAAAATAGTTGTAGGTGTTTTAAGACCAATACCTCCACTTGCATGGATACCATTCTCTATTCTCTGGTTTGGTATTGGAACAGTACCTGCAATATTCATAATATTTATGGGCTGTGTTTTTCCAATCCTCATTTACACAATTGATGGAGTAAAAAGAACTGACAAAGTATTAGTTGAAGCTGGTGAAACATTAGGTGCAAATAGCTATCAAACATTAACCAAAGTAATTTTTCCATCATCAATTCCAACTATTGTTTCTGGTTTAAAAGTAGCAGTCGGAATAGCTTTAATGTGTACAGTATCTGCAGAAATGATTGCATCAGACAAAGGTTTAGGACATTTAATACTAAATGCTTCACAATTATTTGACACAGGAGCAACAGTTATAGGGATGTTAGCTATTGGTGTTATTGGATTAATATTTGATTACATCTTCAACAAAGCTCAAAATAGAATATTTTGGTAGTAATAATTGAATTAAAACGAAAAATAGCTATTGAATAAAATAGCTAATAAAAATTAAATAATGATTATTAAACAATTGTATACTGATAATCAACAATATTATTATAGGGAGACATTAATTTGTCAATTAAAATAAAAAACTTAAATAAAACTTTCAAGACTCATGAAAAAGATCTTATTGCATTAGATAACATTAACCTGGAAATTAATACTGGAGAATTAGTTTGTATATTAGGTCCATCTGGATGTGGTAAAACAACATTACTTCGTATAATTGGAGGTCTTGAAGAACATGATTCTGGAGAAATTTTAGAAGAAGGAGTAGCAATTACAAAACCATCCAGAGAAAGAGGGTTCGTATTCCAACAATACTCACTATTCCCTTGGCTAAATGTTCTAGACAATGTTATGTTTGGTTTAAATCTTGCTGGAAGTCAAAAGGAAGAAAGTATAAAAAGAGCAAAAAATTACTTAAAGGCTGTTGGTTTAGAAGATGCTGAAAAACTCTATCCTCATGAACTTTCAGGAGGAATGAAACAAAGAGTAGCAATAATAAGATCCTTAGTAAACAAAACCAAAACACTCCTTATGGACGAACCTTTCTCTGCATTAGACATGCAAAATAGACACAAACTCCAAGAAGAACTTATAAGAATCTGGAAAAAAGCTGGAAGAACAATAATATTTGTAACACATGATGTAGATGAAGCAACTTTCTTAGCAGATAGAATTATATTAATGGGTAAAAATCCTGGACATATAAAACAAGTATTTGACAATACTCTAACAAGACCAAGAAAAAGAGAAAGTGAAGATTTCTTAGACATTCAAAATAAAATAATTGATATCTTAGACAACAAATAAATATTCATTATATCAGCTTATATCAACTAATTTTTAAATTAAAATAGTAATCCATGAAATCCAATCCAACCAATTGAAATAGATATTATCCTATTATCTAAGACCAACCTTCTTCATCCACACCTTTTGCTGATTCATTTATCATATCTACAATGTATATTGCAGAATAACAGTTAGTTAAATAAATTATTGGTGATTCTAAACCTTCAATATCTTTTACTAGGTTTATTTTTAAGCTATTATAAGTCCATCTTTCTGAGCCTACAATCTTATCCCATGGTATCTTTTTATCATTTTCTGGAGGTGATGATATGATTACTCCATTTGGAACTATTTTTATTTTTGCCTTATTTTTAGTGACCTTATCATCAATTTTCTCATAAATCTGACATCCTGCTCCCTCTTTTCTCATCCATTCTATGTATTCTTTCTTTTTTGTTTCTTCATCTTTTGGAAACTCAACTTTTAGTCTTTGATTTCCTATTTTTTTATCAATATTTAATTTCATTTTAATAGCCCCTGCTAGTTATTTCATCTTCATTAAATAGTTTTGAATTATTTCTTAAAATAGCTATTTTAGTTATATAATTAAATATTTCCATGTTAAACAAGTATTAATCCCAACCTTCTTCTTCAGTAATGCCTTTGGCTGATTCATTTATCATTTTAACAATATTAGGTGCAACATAACATTTAGTTAAATAAATCACTGATGATTCCATACCTTCAATACCATTTATTAGATTTATTTTAAAGCTATTATGATAATTCTGCATTTGGGAACTTATAATTTTATCCCAAGGTATTTTTTATCATTCGCTGGAGGGGATGAAATTATCACACCATTAGGAACAATTTTAATCTTTGCCTTATTTTTAGTGATATTATCATTAATTTTTTCATGAATCTGGCAACTCACACCTTCATTTCGTAGCCATTCTATGAATTCTTTCTTTTTTGTTTCTTCATCTTTAGGAAATTCGAATTTTAGTCTTTGATTTGCGATTTTTGCATCAATATTAATTTTCATACTTAATAACTCCTTATTTATATATTTAGAAATTATTTATTAGATTATTTTATTTATGTTTTTTATTCTTTTTTTATTTTTTTATTTCTTTGTTTTTCTAATATTGTTTTTTTATTTGTACTTTATTATATATAAATATTTTTAATTATTTAATATAATAAAAAAAAGAATAATAATTATTATTTTAAGATATAAACCTTAAATAAACATTTAAAAATAAAATAAATATAATGAAAATATTTTAATTTTGAATGAAATGTGAAGTAAAATTAAAAGTGTTGAATAAAAGTTATTCATCCAATTTAACATACTCTACAATCCATTATTCCATTATATTCCCAGTATCTTAATTAATTTAAATATATTTATTAAGTTTGTTTTCAGTGCGATTATTTATATAATTCTATACTTATTTCTAAAATATTACATTTATACATCTAGAAATGCAATATATCAATATAAAAACAAGTTATCAATATAAATAAACCTTAAGTTTATTAAAATTATAATAATGTTCCCAAATATAAAACAAAATTCCAATATAATAGCTATTTAATTATTATTTTTGAAAATAAGATTAATAACAATGTATAAACATCATAAAATAAAAATAATATATTAAAAATAATATTATTAAACCCTATATATTAAATAATAAAATTAAGTGATGAAATTAAAGGATATTAAAATTAATTGAATTGATTAGGCTAATTCACAAAATTAAAAAGATTAAAAACTTAGGGAGTCATTAAATGGACATAAATAAATTTTTAAATGAATATAAATACAAAGTAACAGCTTATGATAAAAAAAAGGAACTTGAAGAAAAATATACTGATAAAAGAAAATTTTTAATTCAAATGTTTGATTACTCTTTTGATACAGATAAATTCATTGAAAACTGGGGCATTGATTTTGAATGGGAAGAAAAATCTTTTAAAATATTAGAAAAGCTCTTTGGAAATTATGCTGAACTTGTCCGTAAGGGATGGAATTTAAAACAAGATTACATTTACCAAGATGGTTATTTAAGACGTTCATTTAGAGCTCCAGGCAATAGAGAAATAACTTTAAAATCCAAGGCAAGTTGGATAAAAGATGTGTTTTACTGCTTAAATTATGATCTTAACATTGAAGAGTATGCTAAATATGCCTATGGTATGGGTTATTATACCCGATCATTGAGTTTTCTTTTTGCAGCAGACATTAACAATGGAAATGAAGAATTATATAAGTTAATTATAGATATAATTAACGGACGATCAAATGAAGGAAAGATTGATAGTAGCTTAATTAAAACACTACTCCTCATAGATAGAGTTGAGTCAAGAGAAACAATAGCTAATTTACTTTTAGCTGCACAAAGACAAGAAGGTCTTAGGCAAAGTATACTAGAAACATTAGATGAAGCCCATCCAAATAACTTAAAATATATTATAGAAATTATTCTTAAAAATGACCTTATTCGTTTTAGTTCTGTGGTTAGAGCCTTTGGTGTTTGGACAGGTCTTGGATGGGAAGAACCTCGAAAAAATACTATAAAAAGAGGATTTGAACTGGGAATAAAATATCTAAATGATGAAGATATTCTTAATGGAACAGATGAAACAATAGAAAAAATAGCTGATTTAAAAGATGTTTATGAAATATATATGGCTCTATGGGCATGTGGAGTTTATGATATTGAAAATACTTTTAAAATACTGGACAAATTACTTAAAAATGATAATGACAACTTAAAAATGATAGCTATTTATTTCATAAGCCAAACACAGCTTAATTTTAATGATAAAATATTAGATAATTTAAATTCTGATAATCTTAGTTTAAATTATCTTACATTAGACTCCCTTAAAATACCTTATGCTAATTACAATTATAACTCTAATTCAGAACCAAAAATAAGTGAAAAGGAAGTAGCTAATTTAAAAAATCCTATTATAAAGTTATTTGAGAGAACTAATAAAAAAAGTAAATTTAATAAAGTGTTATTTGATTGGTTTAATATTAAAATTGATAGAGATATTGCAATGAATACGCTCATTAGATTAAGTGATATCCATGGAGATTATGAAGACTTACTTGAATTCTACAGTGAAATGAATGCTAATCAAAGAAGTAACTTCTCATCATCTTACTTAAATGAATCATTGTGGTCTTATAACAACCAAAAGAAAAAAGAAAAAAAACCACTAAATGATAATCAGAGAGTTTTTGCTATAAAAACATTATCAGATAGAAGCAATAGAGTTCAAACCATTGGAATGAAAGCTATTAAAAGAGTTGGAACTTTAAAAGAAGAAGATATTTTAAATATAGAGTCACTTTTAAAAAGAAAGTCTGCAACACTTAGAAAAGGCTGTCTTGAAATACTTAGAACACAACCCGATGAGGAGTTCCTTAACTCTGCCAAACGATTGATAGCTAAATCAACTGCAGAAGAAAGAAAAGCAGGATTAGATATTCTGATTTCACTTAAAAGCAAAGAAAAATATGAGTTGGAAATCTCAAATATACTTAAAGAATTAAAACAATCCAAAAAAATAACTATAACTGAAAAGAATTTACTTAAAACCTTAGAGTCAGAAACTGAAGAATATTCATTTGAAAATGGTTTCGGACTTTATGACCCTGGCAATTTAACCCCAACAACTCCTCCAAAACTACAGGAACCTTACTGGAAAAGCAACAAAGTAAATGATGACAAAAATAGCAAAGTAAATGATAAAAACAGTAAAATCAGTTTAAAATCTAAAATATTGTCTAAAATAAGGAAAAATAAGGAAAATGAGGATAAAGCCCGTAATAAAAAAACAAGAAATAGCAATATTCATTCTAAATTAGTAAAAGACAATGATATAAATAAAGATAACGAATCAAAATGGTTTAGCTATTCAATTAGCTATCCAGAAATAATATGGAAATTAAAAGTATTAGATAATCTTATTAATGACAATAAAGATGCAGAGTATGAAATTGAAGGATATTATGGAAATACCAGTACACAAATTCTTGGAAATTATTTGAGATTACCTAAAATGCAATATAACAATGATAAAGACAAATATAAAAATTTAATACTGCATGAGACATGGATGAATTGGTTTGAAAAAAGTGGTCTCACATCATATGATATTGAGCTTTTAACCTGCACATTTAATGATTATATTGGAATAGAGAATACAGATTGGGTAAAAAAGATAGGTAAAGACCATATTCCATATATATTTAATTCTAATTTCCTTAGTGAAAATTTCAAATATCCTCAACAAATGGGATTTTTAATAAATATGTTTAATGAGTTATATCCTTATGAAGATAGAGTAGAATTATGTTTAACATCTTATGAAAATATGGTAGCTGCAATTCCAGAAGATAAATACAATGAACCAATAAAAAGAGATTACGGAGACGATATTCATTGGCAGGATTTAACAATTTTCAATATATGGACAAACAAATTAACCTATAAGGACCAATTAACACCAGAACAAGCCAAGAGATTATGGAATATTAAAAAATGGAGTTATGATAATTCTAAATCAAAAAAGAGTAATTATTTACCAAGAATACTAACTTATGCAATGGCTTATGAAAAAAAAGTAATTAAAAAAGAAGACATATACTTCCAATTCTTTGCAACAGGCAGATTAAAGGAAATTAATTCAAAACCCCAACCCAATGGATTTAATATAATCAAAGAATATCCATTTTTAAAAGAATTAGCTATTCCTGTTATTGATCGTGTTCTTGAAATTGAGCTTAAACGAGGAGACAATCCTACAAATGTCTCAAATTTAATACCAAATATCTCTAAAATAGAAGGTATTGATAGATTCTTTAAAGCACTTCAAGGAATGGATAAAGAAACATTTGTTAGAAGTTCATATGGATATTACTACAATAGCAACATTACTAAAAAGAGCAATTTCAGTGCTATTTTAAAAGCTTTGCACCCTCAAGAACAAGAAAACTCCAAAAAAGAATTAGATAAAAAAGAATTTAAAAAACAATTTGAAGAAAGTGGAATAAGTGAAGAAAGACTAGTTGAAGTTGGAATGTATTCCCCACAATGGTTAGAATATGTAGACAATACTCTTAACTGGAAAGGGTTCTTAAGTGGAGCATGGTGGTTGTATGCTCATGCAAATGATTACTTAGATGAAAGAAAAATAAGTGAAGTTGGAAAATATACTAACATTGAAATAGATGAATTCAAAGTAGGTGCTGTTGATGTTGATTGGTTTAAAGATGCTTACAATGATTTAGGAGAAGAACATTGGAATAGCCTATATAATGGGGCAAAATACATATCAAGTAGTGCAGGACACAGAAGAGCCCAAATATTTGCAGACACAATAGCAGGAAAACTAACTGAAAAAGAAATCATTGAAAAAATAGAAAACAAACGAAACCAAGATTATGTGAGAGCATTTGGACTACTGAAGATACCTAATAGAAAAGACCATAAAGAAAAAGCTATTTTAAGAAGATATAAGCTAATTCAAAAGTTTTTACTTGAATCCAAACAATTTGGAGCTCAAAGACAAGAAAGTGAAAAGTTAGCAAGTGAAATAGCTATTGATAACCTTGCAAGAACCTCAGGATTTACAAACACCTTGAGTTTTAAATGGATAATGGAAGGAAAAGTCTCAAAAGACATAATAAAACGAGCCAAACCATTGAATTTCGATAAAACTGAAATATCTCTCAATATATCATCAGATGGAAAAATTGGTATAAAAACCATTAAAAATGGAAAACTACTGAAAAATATTCCAGTTAAACTTAGAAAAGACCCTAAAGTTATTGAACTTAAAGATTTAGCTAAAGAATTAACAAATCAGAATAAAAGAACAAAGGAAAACCTTGAAGAAACAATGATAAATGCCAACATCTTTAAGATAAGTGAGATACATGAATTATTAAAACATCCAGTTGTTGGACAATTAGTTAAAAGATTAGTATTAAAAATAGAAAATAAAGATAGTAATAATAAAGATAATAATAAATATAATAATAAATATAATAATAAAGATAATAATAAAGATAATAATACCCATGATACCAATTATGATAATGTAGAGTTTGCAATATACAAAGAAGATAAATTTATAGATATTAATGGAAATGAAATAGATCTTATTGATGAAAAAACAGAAATAAGCATTGCACACACTCTAGACCTTTACAAAGCAGGAGTTTTATCAGATTATCAAAGATATGCATTTGAAAATAAGTTAGTTCAACCATTTAAACAGATTTTCCGAGAAATTTATCTTTTAACTCCAGATGAAGAAAAAGAAAAATCAATTTCTCGTCGTTACAGTGGTAATCAAGTTCAACCAAAAGTTACAGCGTCACTACTTAAATCAAGAGGTTGGAATATTGACTATGAAGAAGGACTGAAAAAACTATTTAGAAAACAAAAATACATGGCTAAAATTTATGCGTTAGCTGATTGGTTTACACCAAGTGATGTTGAATCACCAACAATCGAAACTGTTGAGTTTATAGACACCAAAACTTATAAAAATGTAGATTTTGATAAAGTAAAGCCAATTGACTTTTCTGAGGTCATGCGAGATGTGGATTTAATTGTAAGTGTTGCTCATGCAGGAGAAGTAGATCCAGAAGCAAGTCATTCAACAATAGAAATGAGATTAGCATTAATTAAAGAAACTGTAAGACTCTTAGATCTTAAAAATATACAATATAAGAAAAATCATGTTATGATAGATGGAAAATTATCTAGCTATTCAGTTCATCTTGGAAGCGGTGTAGTTCACAAACAACCTGGAGGTTACATATCAATTCTTCCAGTTCATTCACAACATAGAGGCAGAATATTCCTACCATTTGCAGATAATGACCCTAAATCCGCCGAAATCATATCAAAAATTTTACTGTTAAGTGAAGATGACAAAATAGAAGATCCAACAATACTAAAACAAATTACAACACAATAATAAGAAAATAATAAGAAAATAAAAATGATTTTTAGGAGTTCTGGAAAAATGAAAGAAATAAAAATCAATATAAAGCAAATAGGTAGAAAACATCCAATTATTACTAAAAATATGCAGATTAATCAAAATTTAGTTAATAAAATAAATAATAATAATTTAATTTTAGAAGATTTAATTGAAGAAATAGTTAAAATAGAAGTTGAAGAATTTAAAAGCAAACAAAAAGAATCAGAAGATTTAGAAAATAATATTTTAAAATATTTATCTACAAATGAAATAACAGCACAATCTGAAACTGGAAAAATAGCTATTTCAAAAATACAAAATCAAAATGAAGTTAAAGAAAATGAAGCAATAGAAACAGCTATTTTAGCTTTTAAAGATGGAATTTATTTCGTGTTTATTGATGATAAAAAAATAGAAAATATTGATGATGAAATAGTTATTGAAGAAGATTCTGAAATTATGTTCCTAAGACTAACAATGCTTGCTGGAGGAATATTCTAATTATCTAATTAATCATTTTTGAATTAACATGTCTTTTTGGATTTTATCTAATCAAAGTATTCTAATTTACTAATAATTATTTTTTTATCAACACATGATAACAACTTACTTTCATTAATAATAATCATACGAAAAGTATTAAAAAACTTGTCATCAATTATAGATGACAGATATTAAATATTAAAAAATATAAAAATAGTAATAAGCAAATTGTCATTTTAGCTAAATGACAGAAGTCATATGAGATAAACTTTAAAAATTTATGATTGTTTCCAAAATTCATAGATTGACATTAACTTCCGACATCCAAAGCAATCCTCTGTATAATTTAATCATTAGGTTAAAATTAAATAGGAAGAAATATAATCTTATGTAATGATACATGCAATATAATACATAAATACCATGAAAATTAAATTACCAAGATATTAGGCTACTGCCATTGAAGTTTCAACATTAGGAATGTTTAAACTGTTATCTTTACTTAAATCAACAGGACTTAAAGAAGTAGGTTTGTTATGAATTATTACAAATAAATTGACAGTTAATTCTATTTTTTCATGGATTGAAATATATATTGCTCCACTTAATATGTCTTTTAGGTATTGTTTTTGTGTTTTAAATTTAGTAGATGCATTTGATATTTCAACACCTATAGGAATAGCTTTTTTGTCAAAATCTATACTTACTGAACTGTCTAAAAATTCTGAGTATTCAAAGTCTTTATAATATTCTTCATCTAAAAAAGCGAATAGAATATCATTTTCATAATCATAATCTACACTCATTATCTTTTTTTTCATATCTTTTCCTCCTTTTAATGTTAGTAAAAGCATTTCTTAATTTAAATTGCTTAATTTTTGAAATAGCTTTTGATCAAACTTTTTTCAAAAGTTTGTTTCATGTTTTCAAAACTGTCTTTTTTATTGGATGAACGGTTGGAAGATTTACAAATTTGTCTTTTAGAACAATTACGATTTTAATAACATAATTAAGCATCATAATCATAAAATAATGCCAATATTAAACAGATCATAATAATTATAATTAAAAAAATTTAGCTCCAAAAATTAAAATGTTCAATAATGTAAAAGAAGAGCTAAAAAATATAAATAATAAAATAATATATTAAAATTAAAGATTATTCTTCTTTAAATTCCTCAATTATATCAATAAAATGAATTATAATATTACAAACATCGTTATCGTGATCATATCCAAAATAAACTGGATACACACCATCTCCAAATCCACTTGCAAAAATTGGAACTTTAAGGTTTGTTTCTGGAATTTCCCACATTAACCAGTCTCCACCTTCTCTTTGATATTTAGGATTTTTATTATAGCTATCTTCTAATAATGAAGCAAATAAGTCATCATAAATTTCACCATCTGTTTGCTTATACCATTTTTCAATAAAATCACAATATTCATCATTTGTTTTAGAATCCAGTATTGTTGCAAGTCCAGTATCAACAGCAAATCCGAAAAAATCTCCTTTTTCAAATCCTTTGAAATTTTCATCTCCAGTTAGTCCTTGCTCATATCGAATAGGTTTTTTATTATTAAATTCAACTTTAACTGCTGCATATTTATCTCCCCAATCTTTTATAATAGCTATAGACAAAGTTACTGGAAAATTACCTGTAGGTACTTCTTGTATGTATGTAGAATATGTTTTATCATAATATATCAGCGGATCATAAGCCATTATTTTACCTGTTGGTATTTCTATATCACCAATATAAAGTTGGTCTATTTTAATTCCTGCGATCTCTTTTTTAGTAAAATAATCATTTAAATCATTTAAAGGTTTTAATTTTGATTTAATTTCTTCATATTCTTTTAACCATTCTTTTGTAGGTTTTAACATTTTATTCCCTGCCCCAATATTTAATTTATTTTAAAATTGTTGATTTAATGTTCCATACCATCCATTTTCAATAGCTAACTTAACAAAATCATTTGCTTTTAAAATAGCTATTTTTAAATCATATCCTTTAATTAAATAAGATGTAATAGCTGCAGATAAAGTACATCCACTTCCATGAGTGTTATTTGTATTAATTAACTCATTTTCTATGATTTCTACTTCACCACCTATATTTAAAATACTTTTTCCATTAAAATGTCCTCCAGTAATCAAAACATCTGAATATTTAGCTATTTTAGTTGATGCTTCAATTCCATCATCTAAAGTATTAATAGCTATTTTTGATAAACTTTCAGCTTCTGAAGTATTAGGAGTTAAAAGTAAAGCATCCTTTAAAAAATGTTTAACAGAATTTAACACATTCTTTTCTGTTAATTTACCCCCACTACTTGCAACCATAACTGGGTCTACGATATATCCTATATTATATTCTTTAAATTTCTTATAAACAACCTCAATGATTTCTTTTGAATATAACATTCCAGCTTTTCCATAGTTAATATTATATTCCCCTAATACTGAATCAAACTGTTCTTTAACATATTCAACTGTGATTGGTAAAGATGAGAAAAATTGTTTAGGATTTTGAGCTGTAAGAGATGTTACAACACCTGTTCCATGAATCCCCAGTGATGAGAATGTTTTTATATCTGCTAAGATTCCTGCTCCTCCTGAAGGATCAAATCCTGCCACCGAAAGCCCTATCATTGTATCTTTAATCTCCTCTTGTAACTTTTAAACGTTCTGCTCCATGAATTGGTTTAACAACTATATTTAAGCTCTTAAGATATTTTTGAGTTTGACTACCTTCTCCATGTAACATTATTTCCCCTAAATCTTCAGTTATATTAACATCTAATGACATGAAGAAAGAATCATGGATTTTAAAGTTCAAATTATTTAAACATGCTTGTTTAAGATGTTTTTTATAGCTATTTTCTCCAAATTCCATTTTAATAGCTAAAGGTTTTATAATAAGACCATTTGTTCCTCCTCCTTTTGAAGGAACAATGATAAAATCATAATTTTTGCAATCTTTATTGATTAAAGAATCTAATCCAGATCGAGATATTAATGGAAGATCTGAGGGACTTATAATAACTTTAGCCACCTTATCTTTTGCCCAGTCCATTGCTTGAATTAATGCTAAATTTAAGTTAGATTCATCATTTTCAACTATAGATATTGCACCTAAGGTTTTTGCATAATCTAAAACATCCTTATCTGCACTAATAATTATTATTTTATCCACATACTCATTCAGTGTACTTGTTACATCTTTAAGCATTGCTTTTAAAAGATTTTCTCTTTCTTTTAAATTTAAAAATGGTGAAAGTCTTGTTTTAGCATTGGAAAACTTAGATACTGGAATTATTGCATAAATATCATCCATTATTAAAACCTCTAAAATCATTACTAAAAAGTGTTTAAAAAGTGTTTAAAAAGTATTCAGTGAAGTTTAATAAGTTTTAGCTATTAAAGCATTATATTTTGCATCTTTGCCACAATATATACACTTACCACTTGTTTTTTCTTGTGTACCTAATATATCTAAACCAGTTTCTTCTTCAATATCTTCACCACAAGAATCTTCACCACACCATTTAATAGAAGCTATTTGACCATTTTCAATGGTTTTTTTGCTTTCAAGAAGAGTTTCAACACTAATAACATTTCCATTAAGCCTCTTCCAAGCTTTATTTTTCATAGTTTTAGTCATATCCTCAAATAAATCATTTATAATATCTATTAAATCATCTTCAAGTGAAACATTAATTTTTTCTAAAGTATCTCTTCGTGTAAGCACAATTTTATTTTCTTTCAAATCTCTTGGACCAATTTCTATTCTTAAAGGTGTTCCATTAAGTTCTGCTTCATAAAACTTCTTACCAGGCCTAATATCTCTATTATCAACATTAACTCTAAATCCATTATCTTTTATGAGTTTTTCTATTTCTTCTACCTTGGATAATACTTCTTCTTGACCATCTTTAAAGATAATTGGTATTATTGTTACTTGAACAGGAGCAACAATTGCTGGAAGAACTAATCCTTTCTCATCTCCATGAGTAGCTATTACTGAAGCGATTACCCTATCAGATAATCCATAGCATGTTTGATAAGGTAATTCATGAGTACTTTCTGTAGTTTCATATTTAATATCAAAGGTCTTTGCAAAGGTTTGACCTAAATTATGAACTGTTCCAATCTGTAATGTCTTTCCATCTGGAAAAAATGTGTCAAATGCCATTGTATAGTCTGCTCCAGGAAATTTATCCCAAGATGGGCGTTTACTTACAATATATGGAATAGCTAACTTATCAAAAAGTTCAGAATATATTTTTATTCCAGTTTTAACCTGTTCTTCTGCCTCTTCCTTTGTAACATGAACAGTATGTGCTTCTGCAAATGTTGTTATCTCTCTTACCCTTATAAGTGGACGAGTATGCTTTGTTTCGTATCTAAAAGTGTTTACTACTTGATACAACTTTATAGGTAAGTCTATATGAGACCTTATCCATAATGCAAACATTGGATAAATTGCTGTTTCACTAGTAGGACGAATAGCTAATTTTTCATTTAATTCTTTTGATCCTCCATGAGTAACCCAATACACTTCTTCTTCAAACCCTTTAACATGTATTCCCTCTTTAGCAAGCTCATTTTCAGGAACAAGTAATGGAAACAATGTTTCATCATGTTCTTCATCTAATAATTTCCTAAGTTCTTCAGTAATATATTTTCTCAATTTAAATCCTTTAGGTAGCCAAACGCTCATTCCTTTAATTGGATATCTAGAATCTAATATTTCAGCTTCTTCTAAAACATTATGGAACCATTCACTAAAATTTTCCATTTTATCACTTTATAAATTTGTTATAATAAATAATAGAATTAGTTTAATTATTATGAAGTATAAATATAATAACTTAGCATTTAATAAATTCATTTCACTATATAAAATTCAACTAAAATTTAGAATATGATATGTATATTATTAATTTAATATTAGAGATAATAAAATTATTTAAAAGATAATTAAATATATGAAACAAACATTTCAAACTTTTAAAAAAAGTTTGAACAAAAGCTATTTCCATAAATAAAGCATTTTAAGCATTAATTATGCTTTTATTAATATTAATATTTTTTATTAATTAATTTCAATTTTATAATACATATAAATTAATTAAGTTAATTAATATGATAATGTTGACCTAATATTTAATAATAATGATTTAATTAATTTAACACTCTTTAAAAACAATTTAAAATCATGAAACACAAGAAACTAATAGTTTGGACATTGATTTCGAAATCTAGAAAATCAAAGAGTTTTTAACATTTTAAATCTCCGATTTTAGAGGAAATGAAAATTTTTTCAAATCAAAATTATCACTAAATCATATTAACTTGATATTTGAGGAGATTTTGCAAAATTTTTTATTTTGCGAAATCAGTGTCTTAAATCAAAATTATTATATTAAATGTTTAACATATATTATTATATAAAGGTTAAGATATTATGGATTCTAAAAAAATTCAAATGCCTCGGGAAGTACATATTGGTCCTGATGTTCTTGAACAAACTGGTTCAATATGTAAAGATTTAAGGATTGATGGAGATATTTTAGTTGTATCTGGAAAAAATACCTTAAAAATTGGCGGTAAAAAAGCCATTGATAGTTTAGAAAAGGAGAATTACTCAGTAGACTCAGTTCAAATAACCGAAGCAACAAAACAATCCATTGAAAAAGTAGACAGGAAATTAGATAATATTTCTTTAATAATAGGAGTGGGAGGAGGTAAAGTTATTGATGTTGCTAAGATGGCATCTACAAATAGAGATATATATTTTATTTCAGCACCAACTGCAGCATCACATGATGGAATAGTTTCACCTTTAGCTTCTATTAAAGATCCTCAAGGTTCCTACTCATTAAAAGCGCAATCTCCAATTGGAGTAATTGCAGATACAAATATTATACGAAATGCTCCATTTAAACTCTTAGTTTCAGGATGTGCAGACATTGTATCAAACTATACTGCTGTTAAAGATTGGAAATTAGCAAAAAGACTTCAGAACGAAAATTACAGTGAATCTGCAGCTGCACTTTCACTTATGACTGCTAAACTCATGATTACATCTGCTGATGCAATTAAACCAAGACTTGAAGAAAGTGCTAGGCTTGTTGTAAAATCCCTTTTTAGTAGTGGAATGGCAATAAGTATTGCGGGGACAAGCAGACCTGCCAGTGGTTCAGAACATAAATTTAGTCATGCATTAGATAAAATAGCTCCACAGCCAGCATTACATGGAGAACAATGTGGAGTAGGCTCAATATTAATGATGTGTTTACAAGGAGGAGACTGGGAATTCATAAGAGATGCATTAAAAAAAATCAAAGCGCCGACAACATCAAAAGAACTAAAAATAAAACCAGAATATATAATTAAAGCATTGACAATGGCACATACAATTAGAAAAGAAAGATACACAATACTTGGAGATAGAGGACTCTCTAAAAGTGCTGCTGAAAATTTAGCTATTAAAACTGAAGTTATATAATCAATTAAATGCCATTACAATATAAAATGCAAATAAAATGTATCTAATTAAATTACAGGATTATTAAAAATAAATAAAGAAATATAAACAATTAAAAAAAAGAGTTAGGAGTGATTTAATGATAACATTGATTGGTAAAGACTTAGCTGAAAAAGAGTTAGTCTTTACTTACAATAAACCTGCAAAAGAATGTGAATCCTGTAGATTTAAGTCATCTTGTGTAGATTCACTAGAAGAAGGAAGAAAGTATATTATTACAGATGTTAAAGAAAATGAACAGATCTGCCCAATACATGACACAGGACATGTGAATGTTGTAGAAGTAGAAAAAGCTAATATAACTTCATTTATAGATTCTAAAAAATCTTTTAAAGGATCCCGAGTAGTTCACAGTCCCCCAGAATGTGATATAAAATGCATATACCACGAATATTGTTTCCCTGAAGGAATAAATCCTGGAGAAAAATGTACAGTAGAAAATATCATTGAAAAAAATATCGATGGCTGTGGAAAAGGTTATTTATTAAATAAAGTAATTCTTAAAGTATAAACTAAGAATAAATATAAATGACCAACTATTTAAAACAGAAAAACACTATATTAAAACAAAAAATACTATTTAAACCAAAGAAACAAATTAAAATATTTAAAATAAAATAAAAAATAATATTAACCCCTCATTTTTTCAATTATTAGGATATAATTTAGATTTAAGCAAATAATTAATTTTTAAGTATTTTTAAGTAGTTTTAGTAATTTAGTAAGAGTTATATATAATTAATTTCCTAAATCAATATTAGATAATGAAACATTAGATTGATTTATAAATTAATATCAATAAACACATTTATCATACTTAAAATAATTATTTTGAAATATCATATATATAACGAATTTTTATTTTAAAAAGGAATTTAGAGAAATTTGTTAAAGCTTTTTTTAAAAGTTTGAAATGTTTGTTTCATATCTATAAAATCCAAGACATTAAATTAAAAGAATTATTATCTAATTTATTAACTACAGTGATAAAATGAGGAAGTATTTAAAGTATAAAAGATTAATCGCAATATTTATATGTATTATTTTTGTTTGTGGATTGCAATTAGCTTTTGCTGAGCCAGTTTCAGCAGCGAAATTAAAAAAATTTGATTCTGGAAAAATAAAAATAGAAGGAATAACAGTGAAATACAATTCATATTATAAAGGTAAAAACTATATTCGTATGAAGTTGTATGCAAAAATATATTCTACAAACATCCCTATGGGTACAATACAGTTCACTAAAGGAAAAACTAAAGTTAAAATAACCATGAAGATTATAGGATCAAAAACTAAAGGTTTGAGCTTCAAACATTATGGAATGAGTACTAAAACGTTTTATAGGATGTTTAAAAACGAGTTGAATAATTACTGATTAGATTATTTAAAGTATATGACTTTTAGTTATATACCATACAATTTTAATTCTTATTTTTAAAAAGTAAAAATATAATGAACATTATTATTTATTTTAATGAAAGCATTTATAAAAGAATTATTATTTCTTACAGATTTAGGACGAATCATAATGAATTTAAAGAAAATGGTAGGAATTGCTGCAGCAGAAGAAGTTAAAGATGGACAAATTTTAGGTCTTGGAACTGGATCAACAACTAATTATTTTATTGAAGCTATTGGATTAAAAGTTAAAGAAGAAGAAATAAAAGTTATGGGAATACCAACATCATATGATTCATTTTTACTTGCAAAACAATGGAACATACCTGTTACATCTTTAGATGAACATGATATTGATATAGCAGTTGATGGTGCTGATGAAATCGACCCTGACCTTAATTTAATAAAAGGTGGAGGAGGTGCACATACTTTAGAAAAAATCATTGATTATGCCGCAGCAAAGTTCATTGTAATAGCTGACGATTCAAAATGTGTAGATACTCTTGGAAAGTTCCCAGTCCCTCTTGAAATAATACCAGAATCAAGAAAAACAGTTTTCTCTGCAATAACTGACATGGGAGGAATACCAGCTATTAGAAAAGCCGAACGAAAAGTAGGACCAGTAATATCAGATAATGGAAACTTCATCATAGATGCAGAATTTAAAAAAATAGACAACCCAATACAACTTGAAAAAGATCTAAATTCAATAGCTGGAGTTGTTGAAAACGGAATATTTTCCCAAATGACAGATAAAGCTATTATTGGTACTTCTAATGGAATAAAAATATTAAAATAAAAAATAAAAGTATTAAAAAGAAATAAAAAAGAAACAAAATAAATTATTAATTTTATATAATTAAATATTAAAATAAAAGTGTTTATTATTTTGGATTTAATATAAAATAGATTATTTTTAATTATTTTTATTAATTTATTAAATTTTCTAAAACATTATAGGATTTATAATTAAGATACATCATTTGACCTGTTAATATTAAAGATAGTAATAAAGTAATATCTAATAAAATAGGCATGTTTTCATAAACACTTACTAAAATTAATACAATAATAGCAAGTAAATAGAAAGAATCTATTACTTTTAATGTTGGAATTGAAAAAAACTCTTTTTCATTAGCTATTAACATATCTGCAGGTAATAAGATACCTAAAAAGGAAGCTATTAACACTTTAGAATAAACTCCCCACGAAATTAGCATTAAAATCGAAATTGCAATCAAAAGTGTCTTTTGAAAAATTGTTCCATAATTTTTAACAAGTGCATATCCTACTATTGAAATAGCTGTTAAAATAACTATTAAATTAAACAAAGTATCTATTTTAGTTATATTAAATACTAAATAGTACACAATAATAGCTATTACAATTGTAACATAATAAAAAATCCAATATTCATTTTCAGCATTCATATAAATCTTAGTTGTTATATTATTAATATTTATTTTCGATATTCATGTTTAAAATGTTCATCATACAATTTAGATGGTTTAAAGTCCCCTGGATTTAATACATCTCCTACGATAATCATTCCAGTCTTCGTAATATCTGCATCCTTCACTTTTTGAGCAATATCTAATAAAGTACCTCTTATTATTAACTGATCATCCCATGATGCTTTTTTTACAACTGCTACTGGGGTGTTATCAGCATATGATTCTTTTAATTCCTCAACAACTTTATCAATCATAGCTATTCCAAGAAATATACACATTGTTACATTGTGACTTGCTAAACTTGTTAAACTCTCTTTTTTTGGTTTTGGGGTTCGTCCTTCAGGTCTTGTTATTATTACAGTTTGTGATATTTCTGGTAAAGTTAATTCTGTCTCTAATGCTGCAGCTGATGCAAAAACTGAGCTAACTCCAGGTATAATTTTGTAATCAATATTCCTTTTTTTAAGTTCTCTTATCTGCTCACCTATTGCACCGTAGATTGATGGATCACCTGTATGAACTCTAGCTATTAATTTATTTTCACTTATTCCTTTTTCCATAATAGCTATTATTTCATTTAAATCCATATATGCACTATTATGCACCTCAGCATCAGGTTTTTTATGAATTAATACTTCTTTATTAACAAGTGAACCAGCATATATGATAATATCTGCTTTTTCAATAGCACGATACCCACCAATTGTTAAAAGTTCAGGATCTCCAGGACCAGCACCGACAAAAATCACTTTAGCTTTCATAATATCACAAAGATTAATAACAATAATTATTTAATAAAATCTACAACTGATTTAACAGCATGGATAAATTAAGAGTTATCTAAATATACTACAACTCCAATTTCATTCATTGCTTCAATGAAATTTGGAAAAGACACATCAAAAACTTCTCCATTATCAATAGCTATTTCATGTTTTAGTCCAATTAAACTAAAAGCCATAGCTATTCTATGATCACTGTGAGAATTAACAGTTCCAGAACTCAGTCCTCCTTCAATAACCAAACCATCCTCTAATTCACACACATTACAATGTAATTTCTTAAGTTCTTCAGCACATTTAGCTATTCTATCAGTTTCTTTAAAACGAGCATGACGAACTCCATAAATAGTAGTCTTACCATTTGCAAGAGCACCAAGAACAGCAACCGTCAAAAGTAAGTCTGGAGCATCATGTAAATCAATATCTATTCCATTAAGCTCACCCGAAGATGTGAGTGTTACTGAATCATTACCAATAGATATTTTAGCACCCATTCTACGTAAAACATCGATTATTAATTTATCTCCTTGTTTTGAATCTTTAAATAAGTTTTTAACTGTTATCTCACCACCAGCAATAGCCACTGCCCCAAGTAAATATGAAGCTGAAGAATAATCTCCCTCAATAACATAGTCTGCCCCAATATACTCTTGCGGACTTATTTTAAATGTTGCTGATGAAGATTTTTTAAGATCCCTATCACAATCATCATGTTTAGTAAATAAATCACTATCAATTTTGATACCAAATTTTTCCATTACATCTAATGTCATTGCCACATAAGACTTTGATATGAAATCTCCTTTAACTTCCAATTCAATACCTAATTTAGAGATTGCACCAGCTATTAAAATTGAAGAAATAAATTGAGAACTAACATTACCTCCAATAGAAGTTTTACCCCCAATAAATCCTGGGTTAATAGCTATAGGAGGTTTTTCATTACCCTCAATAGACACTGCATCCCCACCTAATGGTTTAATAGCTTCAAGTAAAAGTCCCATTGGTCTTGTCTTAAGTGAAGAGTCCCCTGTAAAAATTACACCATTATCAGCAAGTCCAGCAATAGAAGTCATGATTCTGAGTGTTGTTCCAGAATTCATTAAGTCAATAGCATTAGATGAATAATTATGTATGTTTTCTGTCCCTTTAACATTTATACTAACTTTATCATGCCCAGTTATATTTTTAGATACATTATTGATGTCTATTTCATCACCATAAGAATTAGGAATTCCAATAACTTCTAATTCAGCACCAAAACATTTAGAAGCCTTGATTGATGCTAAAGTATCCTGAGAAATTAATGGATCATGAAGTGTAGATTCTCCATTAGCAAATGATGAAATTATAACTGCCCTATGAGTATAACTTTTTGAAGGTGGTGCTTTAACAATACCTCCAATTTCTGACAATTTTTTAACCTTTAAAAGCATGACATCACATTAACAATAGCTATAATCTTCTTGTCTTTTATTATTTGTATAATTCACATAGTTAGTGTTTTTGAACATATCTTCATTAATTGAATTAATACTTAAATTTTTAAGTATTTCGAAACTTCATTGATTGTATATTCTTTAATAAGAAACATCTAAAAAATATATTATACAAATATTATTTTTTTAAAGTGTTATAAATATTTGTAAAAAATAAATAAGATTAAGGTTTCTGAGTAATCTTAGTAATACACATATTTAAGTTATAACTATTACAAAAATTTCATGTTTACGGACATATAATTCTAATATTAATAAATAATTAGTTAACAAATAATTAAAAATAATAAAATATTGTTTTACATTAATTAGTTATTATTTAATTACTTCCAATACTAAATTAAGAGATTCCAAATTTAACAAGTCCACCTTTGTACCAGTAGAACCAATTAATTCTTTTTTCATATTAACATGTTCTTCAGTAATAACATTATTTTCAATAGCTATTTCACCATTATTTTCAAGTAATTTAGCTATTTCCTCAGGATTGTTTGAGGTTAAGTACTTTATTATTTTAGGTGCTTCACCTTTAAACTGTGGACCTATTTTGTCCATTGCTGGAGTTATCTCAACAACTTTCTCTTGGACATTAGGTTTTCCTGTTACAACATTCAGTTCATTAACTTTTAATGTTCCTTTAATATCATTATCAAAAATACTAATTATGTTTATAATTGATTTATCTTCTGAAAATATATTTATTGATTTAATTGGAGCATTTAATGGAATTTTTGATGAAGATTTAAATCTTCTAATTTCACCAATAAGATTAATAGCTATTTCACCATTATTTTCAGCATCTTCACTTATTAAATCTTCATTTGCTTTTGGCCATTGTGTATTATCAATATATTGATTATATTGAGTCGATCCATTTGTAAGTTCATTTAAATAGCTATAGATTTCTTGTGTGAAATAGGGAGTTATAGGATTTAAGAGTTTTAGGGTTGTTTCAATAACTGTTTTAAGTGTGTATTTTGCAGCTTCTTTTGAGGTTAATCCATTGCCAGTTTGTTCTTTATTGTATAATCTGTGTTTTACTGCTTCAATATAATCATCACAGAAGTCATGCCAAATGAATTTTTCTGTTGAATTAATTGTGCTTGCAAAGTTATAATTTTCAAAGCCTTCTGATACTTCAATTATCAATTTGTTTAGTTTAGATAAAATCCACTTGTCAATTGGCTCAAGATTGTCTATAATTACTTGGAAATTATTTGTTGCATTGAACTCATTGAACACTGTTTCTTTTCCAATTCCTTGTTCTTCTTCTTTAGTTGATAGGTGCATTGTTATAAATCTAAAAGCATTCCAGAATTTTCTTAGGAATTTATGTCCATATTTAATATCCTTCCAATTAAATGGAACATCAGATCCTGGAACACTGTTAGCTGCCCATGTTCTAAGTGCATCAGCACCATATTCTTCTATTACTTCATCAGGAGCTATTACATTTCCACGAGATTTACTCATTTTATATCCATCTTCACCAAATACCATACCATTGATTGAAATCTCATCAAATGGCCTAAGACCTGTTAAAGCTTTAGTTCTAAGTATAGTGTAAAATGCCCATGTTCTGATTATATCATGCCCCTGTGGTCTAAGATCTGCTGGAAACATTTTATTATAATCATTTTTGGGCCATCCAGCTATGGATAATGGTGAGATTGAGCTGTCCATCCATGTGTCAAGAACATCTTCTTCTCCTCTAAATTCTGTTGAACCACATTCTTCACATTTATAAGGTGTTTTGTTTCCATTGCTGTCAATAGCTATTGGAGAAGTTTGTGTTGGATCAACTGGTAATTCTTCAACTGTTGCAACATGAACCTTACCACATTTTTCACAGAACCATACAGGTATAGGTGTTGCAAAGATTCTTTGTCTTGATATACACCAGTCCCACTCCATTGAGTCTGCCCAATTTAATAATCTGCTTTTCATGTGTTCTGGAACCCAATGGATTTCATCTGTTGCTTGCTTAATATCATCTTGGAGTTTATTCACATTAATAAACCATTGTTTTTTAACAAGAATTTCTATTGGTGTTTTACACCTCCAACATTGCCCAACATTCTGACCAACTTTTTCTTGTTTTTCAACAGAACCTTCTGCTTTTAAATCGTCAATAATAGCTATTTTACATTCATTAATAGACAGTCCTTCGTATTTACCTGTTGCAGAAGTCATTATTCCTTTTTCATCAATAGAGTCAATAATATCTAAATCATGCTTTTTAACCCAAGATACATCAGTTTTATCTCCAAAAGTACAAACCATAACTGCCCCAGTCCCAAATTCTGGATCAACTTCGTCATCAGCTATGATTTTAACTTCTTGACCAGATAATGGTACTTTAACCTTTTCTCCTATAATATCACTGTATCTTTCATCCTCTGGACTAACTACAACTGCTACACATGAAGACATTAATTCAGGTCTTGTTGTAGCTATTAAAACTCCATTTTGTTCATTTGGATTTTCCTCATCCTCAGTCAATGCCTTGAATCTTACATAGTTTAAGTTTGTTTCATTTGCATCATACTCCACCTCTGCAAAGGCAATAGCTGTTTCACATCGAGGACACCAGTTAACTGGATGAATACCCTGATAGATTAAATCATCTTTAAACATCTTTAAAAATGAATATTGTGTTCTCTTCATGTATTCTGGAGTCATTGTAATGTACTCCCTATTCCAGTCTTGAGAAAATCCAATTGACTTCATTTGAGATTTCATCATACTGATATTTTCCTCAGTTAAATCAACACAAAGCTTTCTAAATTCAGCTCGAGAAATATCATTCTTTTTAATATTATTTGTTTGCTCAACTTTAACCTCAGTTGGAAGCCCATGACAATCCCACCCTTGAGGGAATAAAACATCATGCCCAGTTAATCGTTTGTATCGTGCAAGAATATCAATGTAAACCCAGTTTAAAACATGTCCCATGTGAATTGAGCCTGTTGGATATGGTGGAGGAGTGTCAATTATGTATCGTGGCTTTGTTCCATCACCAATGAATTTGTAAATCTGATCATCATGCCACATTTTTTGCCAATATTTCTCTTTTTTATGATCATAATCTTTAGGAATTTCCTTGTTTGTCATGTCTTTTCTCCAAATATCGAAATAAGTAATATTTAGACACTGATTTCGCAAAATAAAAAATTTTGCAAAATCTCATCATATGAATTTAAATCAGTTTTTTATAGCTTAAAATGATTTTGAAAAAATTTTTTACTTCGTTTAAAATCAGAAATTTTAAACATTAGAAAATCGAAGATTTTCTTAAATTTCGAAATCAACATCTAAAATAATATTTAATCAATAAGAATTATTAATTAAAATCAGAATAATAAATAATATAATCTCTAATGAAAATACCAAATATTATAGAAATATATTTAATTCATAATAAACATAAAAATACATATAATAATTTTATGTTTAATATCCCTAATAAGGGTATTTTATATGAAAATTATAATTAAAAAACATTATTATCTTTAAATTTCATACAATATAAATTTTATTGTGAGGTGGAAAAATGAATTTAATGTGGTTTTATATAGCTATAGCATTAGCTATTAGCGACGAGCTTCATAGTAAAATTATGTGGAATGTTTTTCAAGATTTCTACATAATATTCGGTGGAATGCTAAACGAAATTCTATCTTCAAATATGCAAGTATGGTTAACCCATGAACTCATTGAAGCAGTTTTCCATTTTGTATTTATGTCAATAGTTTGTTTTTCATTTCAAATCGGATTTTTAGCAGCAGTTTTACATCTTGTAATTGATATAACCCATACACTTACAATCCATGATGAAAGCCACTTAGAACATAGAGCAATTCATTTTGTAATAGAATCATTGTTTTTCATTGCAATATGTGGATTTTAATAACCCTTAGTATTATACAATTTACAATAGCATCAAAAAAAATTATTTTAAAAAGAAAAATAGTTTAAAATTTAAAAAGCATTATTCAGCTTATTATTAAATAATAAAGTTATGTCCATTTATACTACAACTTATTTTAATAAAAAAATTTAATACATAAAATAAAATAATATTTCTTATAATAATAAATTTTTATATCATTTATACTATATTTTAATATACTTTTCACAATAATAATCTAAATTACAATAATAATCTAAATTACAATTTAGGAGTTAATTAATGCCAGTTATTACCTTTGAATATCAAGATTTGAAAAACCTTGGAATAGAACTTGAAAAAGATGAATTAATTGATATTTTACCTATGCTTGGAAGCGACATTGAAGACTTCAACGATAATGAGATTAAAGTCGAGTTTTTTCCAAATAGACCTGATCAACTATCTATTGAAGGAGTCTCAAGAAGTTTAAAAGGTTTTTTATCTAAAGAAACTGGTTTACCTGAATATGATCTTAAAAGTTCTGGACAAAAAGTTTATGTCAATGCAGATATTGTCAAAATTAGACCATATATTGCTTTTGCACTTATAAAAAACATAAATATGAAAGGAAATAAAATAAAACAAATTATGGATTTTCAAGAAAATTTACACTGGGTTCTTGGAAGGGATCGTAAGAAAGTAGCTATTGGTATTCATAATCTTGACCCTATTGAAGGACCATACAGTTATATTGCAACAGAAAAAAGTGAAAATAGCTTTATACCACTGGAACACAAAAACAAATTAAGTCCTGAGGAAATATTACAAGAACACGAAAAAGGTTCAAAATATGCAAAACTTATTGAAGAATTTGATAAGTATCCATTAATTCTTGATAAAAATAATCAAGTCTTGAGCATGCCACCAATTATAAATGGTGAATTAACTAAACTTACAGAAGACACTGAAAATATACTTGTAGATGTTACAGGAACAGATGAAAAAGCAGTGAATCAAACACTAAACATTATATGCAGCTCATTTGCAGAAGTTGGAGGAGAAATTGAAACAATGGAAATTGTTTATCCAGATAAAACCATAATAACACCAGATTTAACTCCAAATGAGAAAAATGTTAAATTAAATCTTATAAACTCACTAATTGGAATAAACATTGATATAAAAGAAGCCCAAAGATTATTATCAAAAGCTAGAATGAACAGTACAATAATAAATGATAATGAGCTTAAAATCCAAATTCCAGCATATAGAGTAGATATACTCCATCCAGTAGACCTTGTTGAAAATATAGCTATTCAATATTGTATAAAAAAGATTGAATCAAAGTTACCAGATGTTTCAACAGTAGCATATGAAAATCCATGGTTTAGTAATGATAAAACAATGAGAGAAGTTATGATAGGCTTAGGATTCCAGGAAATAATGAGTTTAATGCTTACAAGTGAAAATGCTCATTATGCCCTAATGAATCAGAAAGAAGACGATAGAGTAGAAGTAGCAAGACCCATTACAATTGATAGGACCATGATTAGAAAAAGTTTAATTAATGGTTTAATGGAATTTTTAGAAGATAATAAACATGAAGATCTCCCACAGAAGATATTTGAAATTGGAGATGTTATCTACATTGATGAAGAAAAAGAAACTAAAACAAAAACCGTGAAAAAGCTAGCTGGAGCCATATGCCATTCCACAGCTAATTTTACTGAAATAAAATCCACTATAGCAAGCATAATAGCTAATTTAGATTATAAAATGGAAATATTAGAGTCAAATAATTCAAGTTTTATTCCAGGAAGAGTAGCTAACATTAAAGGAACTTCAGAAAGTGGAAACATTACAGGATTTTTTGGAGAAATTTCTCCAGAGGTTATTACTAATTTTGAACTAGAATATCCAGTGATAGCTTTTGAAATTGAATTTTTATAAATCAATATAAAATCATAAGATACAGTATCTTTAAATAGCTATTTCCCTAATACTGTAATTTCAACAGTCCTACTTCTTGGTCCATCAAAGTCTATAAAGAAAACAGATTGCCATGTCCCAAGTGCTAATTTCCTATTTTTAACTGGAATACTTTCACTTGGACTTAAAAGCATTGATCTAATGTGAGAATCAGCATTATTATCAATATTATCATGATAATATCTATTTTCATCTGGAATTAATCTTTTAAGTGTGTTTTCCATATCTTTTATTAATCCCTCTTCATTTTCATTTATTATAATAGATGAAGTTGAATGATATGAAAAAATATTAACTATTCCTGTTGTTATGTTTAGTTTTTCTATTGTTTCATTGATTTTATCCGTTATATCAATTATTGAGAACCTAGTATTTGATTTAATAGCTATTGAATTTGAATAAGCATTCATAATTACCACTATTTTATATTTAATGAATTATTATAATTATTCCTTTTTTAATATTATCAGGAGTTTATCCATAATTAAAATAAAGGTTTATGATTGTTGGATATGGTTTTAGATGTTTTTTAGTTTTTGTTTTAGTTTTTTGGTCTATTTTTTGTGTTTTAGTTTTAAACTTTTTAAATGTGTTTT
>NZ_LWMT01000273.1 GCF_001639265.1 Methanobrevibacter filiformis | reverse complement strand
AAACATAACCCACTTAAAACCCAATAAACTAAATAATAATCCTTATTTTAACTTAATATTACTTCATCATCACAATATAAACCAATAAATATCAATTAACTAATCAATGAATTATGGAAGATCTCCTTAACATATTTTTAACATATTTTTATTTATTTTATTTATTTTATTTTGGAGTTGTAGAATAAAATAACAAAGTATATTAATTATCTTAACTAATATAAAAAATTGGAATATATATAAAAAGTTATAATTGTATAATTATTTTACTCATAATTTAATTAAGATTTGAGCATTAATTTAGATCTAATAGATTAAATTTAATAGAGTTATTAGCTATTTGGCTTTTTTAATCAATTAATTTATTCATATTATTGATTAATATTATGATTTGTATGTAATGTAACTATGATATGTGGAGATGGTTTTATAGTAATGATACAAGGAAATGTTGGTGGGAAAAGATATGTAGAACATTTCTCAAAAGGGGTTCTTTCAAGATCATTAACACGGGCAGAAATGGGTCCTGATGAGGCATATGTCTTTGCTTCACATATCCAATCAAAGCTTGAAAAACAAGATATTGATTTAATTACTATTGAAGAACTTGTTGAAATCATTATTAATGATTTAAGACTTGAATATCCTTTAATAGCTGAAAAATACATGTCTTGGAGAACAATTAAATCTAATTCTGATCCATTAATCATTTTAATTGGAGGAGCTTCAGGTGTTGGAACTTCTTCAATAGCTTTTGAAATAGCTAATCGTTTAGGTATAAAAAATATGGTTAGTACAGATATGATAAGGGAAGTCATGCGTAAAATCTTATCAAAAGAATTAATTCCAGTTATTCACCAATCAAGCTTTTTAGCACATAATGGACTTAGAGTTCCTCCTCCAAGTGGTTTTGATAAGGTATTATATGGATTTAGGAAGCAAGTTGATACTGTAAGCGTAGGTATAGATGCAGTTATTGAAAGAGCTATTAAAGAAGGAATGAGCATGGTTATTGAAGGAGTACACGCTGTTCCAGGTTTTATCAAAAAAGAACTCCTTAAAAAAGATAATGTTATGATGTATGTTCTAAATTTATCTGATGAAAATGATCATAAAGGTAGATTTTATTCTAGATGTGGACGAACGTGGGCTAGAAGACCACTTCAAATATATTTGGACAATTTTGAATCTATTAGGAAAACTCAAGATTATTTTATGTCTCAAGCTGAGAAATTCAATGTTCCATTAATTGAAAATAGGAATGTTGCTACAACAATTGATTATATAATTAAAGATATTAGTGAAACATATGGTGGTTTTAATGCTAAAAAATATAAAAGTGAAAGAATTAATGACTAAGGATGTTATTACAATATCTCCGGATGATGATGTTGTTTTTGCCTTTGAGAAACTAATGAAAAATAAAATAAGTGCTTTGCCTGTGATTGATAATGATAAAAATGTGATTGGTATTGTTACAGCTTCAGATTTAGGTCATAACTTAATATTAGACAATTATAAGTTAGGAACTAAAGTATCTTCTGTAATGGCGAAGGAAATAGAGTTTATTTCTCCAGAATCTAATCTCTATGATGCATTAAGTCTGCTGGAAAATAATAAAGCTGGTGGATTAGTAAATCAATTGCCTGTTATAGAAAATAATAAAATTGTAGGCATAATATCTGATGGAGATGTTATTAAAGCAGTAAACAAGGTTTTAAGAAACTCTGATTTTTTTAATAATTTGGATTAATTAAATAAATTAGATAGTAAATCAATTTAAATAGATTTAATAGATTTAAATAGCTATTTTATATTTAATTAACTAATTTATTTAGATATTCATATATCTCTTAAATAATTTTTAAAATAGCTATTTTTTTTATAATGTTTTTGTATATTTCTTTGAAATTGTTAAAGGAAATTAAGAAAGTTTATATAACATTAATACCAATATTAATATTGGCTAGACTGGAGGGTTAGGGGTCCTCTGTAAGCACACACCCCCTTAGGTGTGGTCGAAATTCAAGGGGCGACCTGTTGATTGGATTTAAGCCTGTAAAATTGATATAGAAACTTCGTCCTACAGGATTAATGGTCATAAATCTTTAACTGGAGGGTTAAAGTTAATTATGTTTATTATGGGAATGTGTTAGGTCTGGAAAGGAGCAGCTCTGCTATAAACAGCTGATGCTTGTAGAAAAACGGGGTGGAGTTGATTTTGCAGATTACTTACTTTTATGATACTTGTCCACCTTTGAATGTGCCATTTTAATGCTTATATTAGATAGTATTGTTTCTTAATATGAAACAAACATTTCAAAATGAGAAATCAAGGATTTTCTAAATTAACAATTTAAGTTGATCAAAACCTATTCTAAAAAATAAGCATTTTAATTATTAGAAATGGGTTTATTACAATTAAAATGTATACTTAAAATTATTTAATTGTTTAAGATATAAGAAAAATTTATATACTAAATGATACATACATAAAGTAGTATATGTTTATATGGACTTTATGTTTATTTGATTTTTTAAATTCTATTTTCATGTCGGGATGGCCCAGCCTGGTACGGCGTTGGACTGCTAATCCAATGATTCTTTGAATCACACGGGTTCAAATCCCGTTCCCGGCGTTCTTTAATTATTTTTAATCTATTTATTTTCTTATTTTTAATCTATTGTTTCATTTATCTTTTGATTTTGCTTTGGAATTCTTTTACTGCTTTTTTTCATAAATTGGATCATATTTTATACCTAATGGACAAGCATGTGCTGTAACATATTCAATAATGTCTATTTCTTCTTTAATTCTATTTTGGGTATAATGAATTAAATTATGAGATTCTATTAAACTTAATTCTGGATTAACATCTACATGTAATGCTAATAATGCATAAGATCCAAAATAATTAATTTTCACGTTATGAATTCCATAAACATTATCAATAGATTTAACAATTTTTTCTATATCTTCTATAATCTCATCAGATGGCAATTTTCCCATAATATTATTTATGTTGTTCTTTCCGACTTCAAAAGCAGTTTTAACTATAATAATTCCAATAACAAGTCCAATTAATGGATCTAAAAAAGGATAGCCTGTATGTGATAAAATAACTCCTATTAAAATAGCTATACATGAAAATATGTCAGTTTGTTGGTGTTTAGCATCAGCTATTATTGCAGGACTGTTAATATTTTCCCCAATACTCATTATATATCGTGTCATAGCTATATTTACAACTATGCCTATTAATGCCATTATGATAGCTAAATAATTAGGTGTTTGAATTGTGCCATGGAAAAACAATTTGTTTATTGCTTCAGTTAAGATCTCATAAGCTACAAATGCTAAGAATATAACAATAATCAAACCAGCTATTGGCTCTGCTCTTCCATGACCTAAAGGGTGGTCTTTGTCTGGTGGTTTTTGTCCTATTTTAAATCCAACATAAGCTATTATAGAAGTTGCAATATCTGATAATGTATGGGCTCCTTCAGCTATAAGTGCAAAACTACCTGAGTAAATCCCAACAATTATATTAAAAAATGTTAAGAATAAATTACCTCCAATACCAGTTAAAGCAGCTTTTTTCCCTTCTTTGTCTCTTGTAGAATGATCTATATGAATCTCTCCATTTTAAGTTAATTTTTTTCATATTTTTACATTTTTATCGTTTCTAAACGATTCATAGCTTCTTCTATGTTCTCGTAAGATGTAGCATAGGATAATCTTATATTATCTTTACCATATATTCCAAAACCACTTCCAGGAACTGTAATAACTCCAGCTTTAAGTGCTTTTTGAACATATTCTTGAGGATTATTTACTTTTGGGAATATATAAAATGATCCTTCAACATTAGGAGTGTTTAATCCGATTTCTCTACTTCTCTTTAAAACTAGATCTCTTCTACGCTTAAATTCGTTTACCATAGTATTCAATTCATTTTGAGGTCCAGTTAATGCTTCATATGCTGCAGCTTGTGATAGTGAACATGCACACGCGTTGTTATACTGATGAACTTTAAGTAATTCTTCTACCATATCTTCAGGTCCTGCTAAGTATCCTATTCTAAGACCTGTCATAGCATAAGCTTTTGAAAATCCATTTATAACAATTGCATTATCTGTAAATTCAGCTGGAGAGTAATGTTTAGCATCATAAATAATTTTTTCATAGATTTCATCACTAATTATTAAAAAATCATGGTCAGTTGCAAGATCTGAAATAGCCTTCACATCTGATTTGTCCATGACTGCACCAGTTGGATTTGATGGTGAATTTAAAATTAATGCTTTTGTTTTTGAGTTTATTTTATCTTGAACTTCTTCAACTTTCATTTTATATTCATTCTCTATTTTAATTTCAACAGGAACTGCTTTACTTTCAGATAATTCAACAAATGCTTTGTATGATAAAAATCCAGGATCTGGAATTAAAATTTCGTCTCCTTTTTCAAAATAACCTTGTGCACATATGTATAATGCTTCACTAGCACCAACAGTGACTATAATTTCATCTGTAGAAACATTTAAATTGTTATCTTTATGAAGTTTCTTGGAAATAGCTTCTCTTAATTCAATAATTCCTTTGTTTGGAGTATAATGGGTAAATCCTTCATTTAAGCTATTTTCAATAGCTATTTTAGTATTTTCAGGAATATTAAAATCAGGTTCACCTATTCCTAAGTTTATAGCATTTTCATCAGTTATTTCAAACATTTTCCTTACTTGGGATAATTCTATAGATTCTAATCGTTTAGCAGGTTTAATCATCTTTAATTACCTTTATTATCACTGATTTAGAAAAATCAAAGATTTTCCAAAATCTCTTTTAAAACACTGATTTAGAAAAATCAAAGATTTTCCAAAATCTCTTTTAAAACACTGATTTAGAAAAATCAAAGATTTTCCAAAATCTCTTTAAATAGTTTATTTTTTTATTACTTTTTATATTTTGCGAAATCATTGTCTTAATTTATTAATTCTTATTTTTTTTAGCATGATCCACACTGATAACAATTGTTTTTGCACCATGGAGTTCTTTCATGGTTTAAAATCTTTTGTCTTTCTTGTATTAAGAAATTTTTATTTATTCCAACATTGATTTCATCCCAAGGAAGTTCATCATCTAATTTATAACCTTGGTTATATTTTTTCCATTGATTAAGTATAATATTTTGATTATTATTATAATCTATTGAATTTTTAATTAAATCTCCAACTTCTGATCCTTTTGTGGATAATACATATTGAATTAATCCCATTTTCGCACTATCAAATTTAATAGTTATATTTTTTAAATCATTTCTTAAATATTTTATTTTCCTTTTTATATCTTTTATATCATAACTTTCCCATTGTAAAGGAGTATGAGGTTTTGGAATTAATGGGTTTACACTAAATTTAATTGATTTATTTCCATTATTTTTATTATTTTTTAAGGAGTTTATATATTTTATATGTTCTGAAAGCTCTTTAATGTCTTCATTTGTTTCATTCATAATTCCAATTAAATAATATAATTTTATATTAAAATTTAAGCTTATAGTATCTTCAATTACTTTATAAAGTTCAGCATCATGAATATTTTTGTTAAGTGATTTTCTAAGAGAGTATATTGATTCAGGTGCAAGAGTAATCGTCTTTAATCCACTTTCTGCTAAATTTTGAAGTGTTTCAGGATTAATTGTTTCTATTCTAAGTGATGGTGTTGATATTTGGAAGTTTAAGTCTCTAAGCTTAGATATTAACTGATCTATTTTTGAATAATCAGAAGCTGCAAATCCAATTAATGAGATTTTGTTTAATCCTGTGCTTTCTCTTGATTTAATAGCTATTTTAATTAATTTATTAATGGATGTTTCTCTTATAGGTCTATAAACATATCCTGACATGCAGAATCTACATCCTCTTGTACATCCTCGTGATATGTTAAGCAAAATTGAGTTTGAAAAAACAGGTAAATATTCTTTATTCTCAGTTTTAGTGATTATTGGATTAGTTATGTGATAGGCTTTGTCCATATTTCTTAATATTCCTCTTTTAACATGATGATTTGGGATATAAACTCCATGTATTTCTAAAAAATTAGCTATTTCTTCTTTAGGATTTTTCAATTCTTTGTATAAATCTAAAACATTATTTAGCATAACTTCAGCTTCACCAATAATGAACATATCAACAAACTGAGAGATAGGTAGTGGATTTGATGTTGCACATGGTCCTCCAGCTATTATTAAGGGATAGCTATTATCTCTCTTATTTTTATCAATAGGTATCTGTCCACTTTTAAGCATTTTTAAAAGGTTAAAATAATCTTCTTCGTAATGTATTGTGAAACTAATAATATCAAAATCAATTAAAGGACTATTTGACTCAATACTTCTACTTGATGGGTAAATAACTCGTTCACACCATGAATCTTCCCTATCATTTATCATTCCATATATTATCTGATAACCTAATGAAGACATAGCAGTTCTGTAAATGTTTGGATAACATGAAGCAACTCTAATATCTATATTTAAAGGATTTTTAACCCTAGTGTTTTCTTCAAAAATCATTAAATCACTGAAAATTTAAGAGATATTATATTTAATTATTTTATTTTAATTAATTACTTTATATCATGATACTAAATTTAATCATATCTGTCTATTTCAGTTTATTATTATTTATTCTTTTCTTATTAATTAGGATACATATTTATAAAATAATTGTAAATCAATTATTAAATACTAATTAATTATAATTAAATAATTAATTATAATTTATAAAGATGTATAAAATTTGTATACAATAACTTATTTCTAATCAATCTATTATCGTGATGAACAAACTTTTAAAACGAGAAATCAAAGATTTTTCTAAGTTTCTGTCATGAAATAAAAGTTTTATCGTATCTTATTTCATGAAATAATCATTTCAAGAATAAGAAATACTTTTATTAATCTTAGAATGTATAATAAATTATTAATTATTATATAAATTAGTAGCTTTAATTTTTATTAATTTGTAGAATACTTTAACGAATTTTGTTATTGATGATTTAAATGACTGTAAAACAATATAAAAAGATTGCTGTAGGTGGGACATTTGATAGGTTTCATCAGGGTCATAGGAAGCTTTTAGAAACGGCTTTTGATTTAGGAGAAAAGGTAGTTATTGGGGTAACATCTGATAGCTTTGCTTGTGTGAAAGGTAATGTTGAGCCTTGTAAAAAAAGAATGTTTAATTTAAATGAATTTTTAAATAAAAATAACCTTTCTTTTCATATTGCACGACTTGACGATCCTTATGGTACAGCTATTTATGAAGAAGACTTTGATGCAATTGTTGTAAGTGAAGAAACTGAACCTACAGCTATTGAAATTAACAAAATTCGCATTAGTAATAATATGGATCCATTAGATATTATTGTTATTAGTTTTGTTTTTGCAGATGATGGTATTCCTATTTCTTCAACACGTATTCGCAAAGGAGAAATAGATAAAAAAGGTAGGCTATTAAAAAATATATCTGCAGATTAAGGAATATTTTAGTTCTTAACTATTTATTTATACTTATTTATAGTTTATTTATACTTATTTATAGTTTATTTATACTTATTTATAATTATTTATAGTTTATTTATAGTTTATTTAATATAGAATTTCTCCCAGTTTCTATTGCTTCATGTATCTGTCCATTTATTGATTTACTAATGTCTGTTATATATGATCCAACAATCAAAACAATTATTAATACTGTTCCCATTATTAATATGAGTTCCGCACTTCCTTGAGCTTTATTGTCTTTATACAGTTTTTTCATGATATCTTAATATCATATTTGCCTATTTATGTACATATTTTTATACTTAATATATATTATTCATGTACTGGTGGATGTAGAATTTATCATATCTCTTACTTCATTTACATCGCTACTTGCATTTAATCCGGTTTTACCTTGAGTAAAATAGCTTTTGTAAATTAAAAGTGCAACAATAGCTATTATAATTACTCCACCAAAGAGTAGTATATATTCAGCGGCTCCTTGACCTATTTCTTCATTTTTTAAGTTTTTTAAACTTGTAACTTCATCTTTTATTTTTGAAATCATCTTTTCACCTCTATTTCTTCATATTATTGAAACTCATATATAATATTATTTATTCTGTAAAAAGTATTACATTAATTCTTCACTTGTAAAACATTTTTCACATCTTAAAAACATTAAATTTATAAAGTTTGATGTCAATAAATTTAAACACTAATAATTAATTATTCATACAATGATTAAAATAGAAAATAATCAACTATGACTAAATTCATTATCTAAAATTGTTTTTAGGTTTTGTTTGAATATGATTTAAATATAAAATTAAACACAACTTTCGCACAGGGGATATCTAATGGCAAATGCAGCAAAATATATAGTTGGAGGGCTTTTATTAATGTTTATAAGCTCTGTTTTTGTTTATCATGTTATTATATATCATTTTAAAGATATTTTTTTAATTTTTAGTGCTGTAATGTTCCTTATAGGCTTTTACTTCTTCGTTGGTGGTGTAATAAGCTTCTATAAAATTAGAACTAAGAAAAAAAGGATTAAAAATACAATTGATATTGATGAAATTAGGAATAATGGAAATAAAAATAATAATAGGGATAAAACTATAAATAATAATAAACATATTAATAATAAAACTACAAATAATAATAAACATATTAATAAAACTACAAATAATAATAAAACTATAAATAAAAATAATAATAGGGATAAAACTATAATTAATAATGAACATATTAATAATAAAACTATAAATAGTAATATTGATACTAAAAAGTCTCATTCAAATGAGTCTAATAATGAAAATATTAGTAATCAAAATTCTAATTCGCATAAATATAATAATAAACACAATAATAAAAAAAGTATTAATTTAGATAATACTAATAATACTAATAATACTAATAATATTAATAATTTTATCAATGAAAATCCAGATAAAATTAATGATATTGTTATTAATGATATGATTAATAGCTATGATAATAAAAAAACTATAGATTCTTCAAAATCCTCTATTAATGATCTAAAAAATTCTCAGAAGGTTGATCAAATGAATTCTAATAAAAATAATATGCCAGAACCTACTAAATCTAATATTGATTCTAATAATGCTTCTAGTATTAACTCAAATAACTTAAGCTGTCCTACTAAAAAACAAAAATCTGGTTTTAATTTTGATGATAATTCTTACATGGCTAAACTTAGTAAACCTACACCTATTAAGTCCAATTTTATTAACACAGGCTCTAATAAAGTAGGTCCTATCAAATCTAAGTTTATTGAAGATCAAAACAATCAGGAATTAGCTTTAAAATCTAAAAAATCTAGAATAAATCTAAAATCCAAAATAAAATCTAAATCGAATTTAAAAAACGATGCAACAACCACTAAATTAGTTTTCACACCTAATTACGATAAACCTACCAAAATTGCAAGACCTAACAAAAAATCTGAATCCGTAAGTGGTAGATCTTTTTCACATTCTAATTTTTCTTCTTTTAATTCACCTAACTTACTATCTAACAAAGATACTGAATTAAAAAGTGTTTTGAAGAAAAGTTCTAAAGAAAATTTCATACACCAATTAAATGATGATGTTCAAAGTAATAGTTTTGTTTTGTATGGTGATGAGTTAATTGATTCAGACAATGCTTTTGAAAGGTTAATCAAAACAGCTAAACATGAAATATTAATAGAATCTACCTCTATAAAAGGAATATCTAACAAATTCTTAGATATTCTCTCTACAACCAATACTAAGATTATTATACAAGGATTTGATCCTAATGATGTATCATATGCTCTTTTAATTAATTCATTATTAAATAGAGGAGTTTCTGTAAAAACATTACCTTTTATAAATACAACTAATATAATAGCTGATAATAATGCATTAATAATATCTGAAGCAGATAGAAATAGTGACTTTGAGGTTGGAGCTCTTTATAATGATATTGATGTTGTTAATGATATTAAAAATTCATTTAAGGACTTATGGGCAATAAGTAATGATTTAAGATTAGATTTATATTAATTTCTTTTTCAATTATCTAATAACATATCTATTTTTATCATCTATTCTTAACTTGTTGCTCAAATCTGATCATTATCATTATTATTTATTTCTCATTTTTTATTATTTTACTTTTTTCTATATTTTATGAATTAAATAGTTATTTTTATAATAATCTTATAATATATTTATAAATAACTTATAATAATGAGCATTAATATTTTTAAATATTTTTATTATGTCTGATATTTTTAAATATTTTCAATGGTCATGTTATTTTATAAGGTGATTATACAATACTTAGTTTAAGAGTATTTAATTGTAAATAGTAGTATGTAATTAGTTAATAAGTAGTATGTAATTAGTTAATAATTATTATTTGATCATAAAACATATAATAAGGGGATGTAAATTTGGAAATACAATGGTTAGGGCATTCTGCATTTGAAATAATTTCAGATAAAGGGTTAAAATTCTTAATTGATCCATTTATAAGTAATAATCCTAGTACTAATATTGCTGTTGAGGAGATTGATGTGGATTATATTCTTTTAACACATGGTCATTCTGATCACTTTGGAGACACATTAGAAATAGCTAATAGAACTGGGGCTACAACAATAGCTATTCATGAATTGGCTTTATTTGTATCTCAACAAGGATTTAATACAATAAGTATGAATATAGGTGGATCTATATCCGTTAGTGGTGTTAAAATCACTATGTTGGAGGCTATTCATTCTTCATCTATTGATTTTATTGAAGAACCTATATCTGGAGGTTCTGCAGCTAGTTTTTTAATAGAAACTGAAGATGGAACTAAAATTTTCCATGCTGGAGATACAGGATTGTTTAGTGACATGGAGACTGTTATTGGTGCTTTGTATAAACCAGATATTGCTTTAATTCCAATTGGAGGGAAATTTACTATGGGTCCTTTTGAAGGAGCATTGGCAACTATGTGGATTTCACCTAAAAAAGTTATTCCCATGCATTACAATACTTTCCCAGTAATAGAACAGGATACAAACATTTTTTCAAATTTTGTAAAACAATTTAATCCAAATATTGATGTTATAGTTTTAAATTCTGGTGAAACATTTAAGTATTGAATGTAAACATTTAAATCATAGTACTATCTATATAATATTAATATATTTTCATATCATGTATTTTCATGTAATATAACATGTAACATGTGGAAATGTATATAATATTTTAGATCATATTAAATTGTATATAATAATAAAATAAAATATATTAATCAAGTTACATAATTTTATTTATAGCTTTCAGTTTTATCATAAATTTATATAATAATAATATTTAATTAAGTATGTAACTTATTTTGAGTGATAAAATGGTAAAATTTTTAGATTATCTAAGGAATATTTTTGCAAAAGATAAAAAAGTTAATATTGGTCTATATGGGCATCCTAATTCTGGAAAAACAACTTTAGCTAACTCTATAGCACATGATTGGATAGGTAATGATATAGGTCAATCATCTAATGTTCCGCATGAAACAAGATCAGTAATGAAGCAGGAAAAAGTCGTAATAGAAAACGATGACACAAGACTTGAATTCGATATCATTGATACTCCAGGAATATCCACTAAAGTAGATTATAAAAATTTTTTAGAATATGGTCTAGAAGAGGATGAGGCAAAAAGTAGAGCTAAAGAAGCAACAAAAGGCATCATCGAAGCTATTAAATGGCTTGATGATGTTACAGGTGTTCTCCTTGTTGTTGATTCTACTATGGATCCTTTAACACAAACTAATATTACAATAATTGGAAATTTAGAAGCAAGAAAAATCCCATTTATTGTTGTAGCAAACAAAATTGATCATTCTGATGCAAATATAGACAGAATAATTTCAGTTTTTCCACAACACACTGTTATTCCTATTTCTGCTCTTAAAAAGGAAAAATTGGATGATCTTTATGAAGAAATGTTTAAAAAATTCAACTAAAAGGAGATTTTAAAATGAATGGTTTAAAAATGGATTTTATATCTTCTGAAGCTCTTGAAAATGCATCAAGTATGGAAAAAATATACATGATTATAGAACGAGTTAAAAAAGGTAATATCGTTGTTATGGAGGGAGGATTAACTAATTATGAACGGACTGAGTTAATTGAAACAACTATGAGGGAAATAGATATTGAAAACTTTGTTGGAATTGATGTTCACACATTAGAAAAAGATACTACTTCATTCTTAGGTTTTTCTAAGAAAAAAACCGTTGTTATTACAATAGTTGGACCTGCTAACTTAATGAAAACCGTTAAAAAACAATCTAACTTCTTATCTATGGTGGCGGATATCACAAAATCCGATGAAGTTATATCATAACTTTTAATTTTTATATAGTTAGTTATATTTTATAAAACAGCTATATCATTAAATATCTATATTGTTGAATATTTATTTTATAAATTTGTATTATTTTATTTATTTCAAATGTTTATAATTGTTTAACACACTTATAATTGTTAAATAATTATAGTACGATACCTATTTTTTGACAATATTTATATAGTATAAAATATATAATATTGGTATATGAGTAAAGATTCTAAAGAAGTAGTGGTGCGTCATATTAGTTCTACTGAGCTTAATGATTTGA
>NZ_LWMT01000272.1 GCF_001639265.1 Methanobrevibacter filiformis | reverse complement strand
AATGCTTTTATTAATATGAAACAAACTTTTAAAAAAAGTTTGAACAAAAGCTATTTCAAAAAATAAACCATTTTAAGTATAAGGAATGCTTTTATTAATATGAAACAAACTTTTAAAAAAAGTTTGAACAAAAGCTATTTCAAAAAATAAACCATTTTAAGTATAAGGAATGCTTTTATTAATATGAAACAAACTTTTAAAAAAAGTTTGATCAAAAGCTATTTCAAAAAATAAACCATTTTAAGTATAAGGAATGCTTTTATTAATATTAAATAAAGGAGACACATGATGAAAAAATTACCCATTGGTGTTGCAACATTTTCAGAACTAATAGAAAATAACTATACCTACATTGACAAAACAGCACAGATTCATAGAATGGTTAATGAAGGTAAAATATACTTTTTATCAAGACCAAGACGATTTGGTAAATCTTTACTTGTTAACACTTTAGAAAATTTGTTTAAAGGAAATAAGGAATTATTTAAAGGCTTGTACATTTATGATAAATATGATTGGACTCAAAATTACCCTGTAATCTATTTAGATTTTGCAAGTATAGGGCATAAAAATCCTGAAACATTAGAAAGATCTTTAAACGATTTCATTAACATGACAAAAATGGAACACTCAATAGACCTTGTAAGCGAAGATTTAACCAGTAAATTTACAGAGCTAATCATTAGAATACATGAAAAATATGATAAAAAAGTTGTTATCCTAATCGATGAGTATGATAAAGCTATCAGTAGCCACTTAGACGATATTGAAATAGCTAAAGGTAATCGTGATGTCTTAAGAAGTTTTTATCAAGTTTTAAAACCAAATGATAAACATATTCATTTTATCTTTGTAACAGGTATCAGTAAATTCACTAAAACTTCAATATTTTCAGACTTTAACAATTTAGATGACATTACAATTAACCCAAAATATAGTAATATCTGTGGTTATACCCAAAAAGATCTTGAAGAGAACTTCAAAGAATATATCGATGAAATCAGTGAAAACAGTAATGTTGCTCCAGAGATTATACTTGATTTAATTAAAAAATGGTATGATGGTTATTCCTGGGATGGTGGAAACTTCTTATATAATCCATTTTCAATTCTTGAATTCTTCAACAATGGTAAATTCAACAACTATTGGTTTGATACAGGAACACCAAAACTACTTATAGATCTTATTGATAAAAAAGGAGTGGACACAGAAGTCCTAGTAAACAAAAGTGCCACATTCTCAGGAACATTCCCCAGTTTTAAACTTGAAAACTTAGACTTTGCAACAGCACTCTTGCAAACAGGTTATTTAACAATAAAAAAAGAAGAAGAAACGATTTTTGGTGAATCATCAGAATATAAACTAGCTATTCCTAATAAAGAAGTTCATGATTCATTGTTCAGCTACATATTAGGAACCTACACTAACTATGACGAGAGCCAAATACAACCAATGACAAATAAAATGATTAAATACATCTTAAACTTAGATGAAACAAATTTACAAAAATCTTTCGAAATTCTACTTCACAAGATCCCAAACATATTATATGGCAAACTTAAGAAAGAATTCGAAGCACACTATCAAATTTTAGCTATCTCCTGGTTACAACTGCTAGGCTTTGATATTGAAGGAGAAGTCATGACCATTAAAGGAAGAATGGATGCTGTACTTAAACAAAAACACAATATAATAATCATCGAATTTAAATTCAGTGAAACAGAATCCATGGATAATATGCTAAATGACGGATTAAATCAAATTATAAAAAATGAATATTACAAACCATACCAAAACAAAAATGTTATTCTACTATCAGTAGCATTCCAACCACGAAATGTTAAATGTAAACTATTAAATCTAAAAAAAGCGTTCAAACTTTTAAAAAAAGTTTGATCAAAAGCTATATCAAAATGATTTTATGTAGGGTAATACAAAAATTAGGAAAATTTATTAAATATAAAACTAATACATATATCAGTTTAAATATTAAATAAAGGAGGCATATGATGAAAAAATTACCCATTGGTGTTGCAACATTTTCAGAATTAATAGAAAATAACTATACATACATTGACAAAACAGAACAGATTCATAGAATGGTTAATGAAGGTAAAATATACTTTTTATCAAGACCAAGAAGATTTGGTAAATCTTTACTTGTTAACACTTTAAAAAACTTGTTTAAAGGGAATAAAGAATTATTTAAAGGTTTATATATTTATGATAAATATGATTGGACTCAAAACTATCCGGTGATCTATTTAGATTTTGCAAGTATAGGGCATAAAAATCCTGAAACATTAGAAATCTCTTTAAATGATTTCATTAACATGACAAAAATGGAACACTCAATAGAACTTGTAAGTGAAGATTTAACTAGTAAATTTACAGAGTTAATCATTAGAATACATGAAAAATATGGTAAAAAAGTTGTTATATTAATAGATGAATATGATAAAGCTATTAGTAGTCATTTAGATGATATTAAAATAGCTAAAGGTAATCGTGATGTTTTAAGAAGTTTTTATCAGGTTTTAAAACCAAATGATGAGCATATTCATTTTATCTTTGTAACAGGTATCAGTAAATTCACTAAAACTTCAATATTTTCAGATTTTAATAATTTAGATGATATTACAATTAACCCAAAATATAGTAATATCTGTGGTTATACCCAAAAAGATCTTGAGGATAACTTCAAAGAATATATTGATGAAATCAGTGAAAACAATGATGTTGCTCCAGAAATTATACTTGATTTAATTAAAAAATGGTATGATGGTTATTCATGGGATAGTAAGAACTTCTTATATAATCCATTTTCAATTCTTGAATTTTTCAACAATGGTGAATTTAACAATTATTGGTTTGATACAGGAACACCAAAACTACTTATAGATCTTATTGATAAAAAAGGAGTGGAAGGGGAAGTCTTAATAAATAAAAGTGCCACATTTTCAGGAACATTCCCTAGTTTTAAACTTGAAAACTTAGACTTTGCAACAGCACTCCTACAAACTGGTTATTTAACAATGAAAGCAAAAAAGACAAATCTGGGTGAATCATCAAAATATAAACTAGCTATTCCTAATAAAGAAGTTCATGATTCATTGTTCAGCTACATATTAGGAACCTACACTAACTACGACGAGAGCCAAATACAACCAATGACAGACAATATGCTTAAATACATCTTAAACTTAGATGAAACAAATTTACAGAAATCTTTCGAAATTCTACTTCACAAGATCCCAAACATATTATATGGCAAACTTAAAAAAGAATTTGAAGCACACTATCAAATTTTAGCTATCTCATGGTTACAACTACTAGGCTTTGATATCGAAGGAGAAATCATGACCATTAAAGGAAGAATGGATGCTGTACTTAAACAAAAAAACAATATAATAATTATCGAATTTAAATTCAGCGAAACAGAATCCATGGACAATATGCTAAATGACGGATTAAATCAAATTATAAAAAACGAATATTACAAACCCTACCAAAACAAAAATGTTATTTTACTATCAGTAGCATTCCAACCACGGAATGTTAAATGTAAACTATTAAATCTAAAAAAAGCGTTCAAACTTTTAAAAAAAGTTTGATCAAAAGTTATATAAAAATGAAAATAATTAAAACATTCCCTCAATTAATAAAAAATAAAAAAAATACCTTTAAAAAACATGATTGGTTATTATGCTAACAAAACCTTATAAATCAATAGTTTGGTATAGATAAAATTAGTCATATTCATCGAAAAATTTATTATTCTTTTAAAATAACTATAACGATTCAAAATAGATTATATTCTGTTAAATAGTTATTAAAATTATTATTAAAACTATTTATTAATAGAACGCCAAAATTAATATAAACTAAATATAAATAATAGCTATTTTCTAATATTAACGATTTTTTAAATAATTATCTAAGAAATAAGATAATTTAAAAGGATTTGGATAAAAAAATGTCGAATATGTAATTATATGGATTATTTAATTCAAAATATATCAATTAATTCTTATTTTTTAAAAAACCATTAAAATTTTTGTTTTAAAACTATTACACTTTAAAAATATCTTTTTTAATATTTTTAATCGTTAATTAGGACTAATTTTTTATATATCACTAGTTTTAATATAATTAAATTAAAAATAACAGATATATCCTAATTAATATCATTAAATAATCCATTAAAAGATAGATAATATTATCCAATAGATAAAACTTTTGTCAAATAATTAAATATTTGTATTTAAATTACAATCTAAATAGCTAATATCAAATATTATTTTAATAGCTATTATAAAACTCCTTTAATACACAAGAAAAAAATATACAATGAAAATAGTTTTATATTACATGATATTTAATAATGAAAAAATTGTGTAAGTGTTGTTAATATGTATTATTTTTAGATGTAGGTTCAATAGGCGTTTTGTTAATTTTTAAACCTTTTTTATAACTTTAACCATTTGGTTTTATCATGTGTAGATTAAATTTTTAATTAATGATAAAATATAGAATATTTATAAATTTAAACTATTATTTAACTTTTATTTTTAAAATAAACAGCTATTTTTATATATTGTATATTAACTATTAAATTTATTTCTATGTAAACAAATATTAAACAGAAACTATATATAGTACTTATTATGATACACTATATTATAACTATTAATTGTTTGAAAGTAATGAAATAAATTTTTAGGACAGAGGATTTATTAATTAAATCCCTAAAATACATTGCTATGATAATTAATAACCTTATAAAAAAATTAGTGAAAATATAACTAAAGGAAATATAAGTAAACATCTCAAAATCATTTTTAAATAGCTTAATTAATTAACTATCATTGAAAATTCAAATTTTATGGAAATGAAATTTTTTGATTATCCACAATTAATAAAACTCATATTTGAGCTATCTAAACAATTTTTACATAAACAATTCGCGGAAAATTAGTTATTGGTTCATTATTGCCTAAAATTATATAATTAATACTTATTTTAAATTTAAAAATTGAATTCATTTAAAATTGAATTGAGTTCACAGAATAAAAGACATATTTAGATCAAAAATATACAAATATTTCGACTTATAACCCATATTATGCTTTTAAAGACTCTTTTAAAAGATTTAAAGAATTAATAAAATCTCAAAACAATCACATGTTACAGAATATTTAATAAAATTATCTAAACTCAAAGTTTTTAACAACAAATAAAAATTTAAAATATGAAAAAACGGATTATGAATGTCTTAAAATAGTAATCAGCGGTTAAATAAAATAATTTACTTAATTAAAAATCTTAAAATTAATAATAATTAATGAATTAGGAAGGCATTAATGAAATAATTAACGATAAGAAAGTCATTAATGAATTAGGAAGACATTAATGAAAATTAAATTAAAAAAATAACTTTAAAAAATAAATTTATAAATAGTTTTAAAAAGGAGCATGAGGATGAAAAACAATAACAATAATTCTAATAATAATAATAATAATAATTCTAATTCTAATAATAATAACAATAATTCTAATAATAATAATTCTAATTCTAATTCTAATAATAATAACAATAATTCTAATAATAATAATTCTAATTCTAATTCTAATAATAATAACAATAATAATAACAATAATTCTAATATTATACAAAATAATATTTCCAAAAAGATAAACATCAAATTTATCTCACAGATTATTATTGTTGTTCTATTAACTACACTAACATTAACAGCTATTGCTGGTGCAGATGCTGCAGACATATATGTATCCTTAGATGGAAACGACAATTCAACAGGAGACATTAGCACACCTAAAGCAACACTAAAAAATGCAGTTTCAAGTGTAAACAATGGAGATACAATAGTATTTAAAAAAGGTACGTATTCTAGAGAGAATCATGCTGGTTTAACTATAGATAAAAACATGACTTTAGCTGGTGAAGCAAAAGGAAAAGTAATAATTGATGCAACTGGAGATATTAATATATCTGAAAATTGTGAATTAACATTAATAAATATAACATTTAAAGGAAGAATTTTAAGCCATTATGGATTTATTGGTGGAGGAAAAATTAATATTGAAAATTGTACTTTCATAAACAGTAATATTAAAAATAATGGTATTACTAATATTTTAAATTCAAACTTCGATGATACTAAAATTATTAGTAATAATTTATCTATTATAAATTCTGAATTTTTTAATAATAAAGGAGTTTTAAATAATAATAGTGGTGTTAGGATTAATTATACTATTCTTTCCATTAAAAATATTTTCATTAATAATTCAAGATTTTATAATAATATTAATGCTGATTTATTAACATATAATAATGAAACTGAAATTAATTATATTAATGTTGGTAATCAATGGGTTATTGAAAACTCTAATTTTAGTAATAATATTGGATCAACACTTATTAATAATAGATATGGAAACACCATTATAAAAAATTCAACCTTTTTGAGTAACATTGGAAATATTATAGATACTTATAATATCAATGTTACAGACTCACGATTCTCTAATAATAAAAATACTACTAATAGAAATGGGGGTTTAAGTGGGACAATTGGCTATACTAATTTTCTAATTTTAACCATTAATAATGGAAATATTATAAATTCCAGTTTTGACCATAACAATCATACATATGTTGAGGTGAAGGGTTCAGTTATAAATTCAACTTTTATCAGCAATGAAGATTCTTCTATCCGTATTCAAACAGGATTAGTTATGAATACAACATTTCAAAATAATAAAATAACAAATCATTATTCTAGTATAAATATTTTGCATGTGATTGGAGTTGTAGATCTTATAAACTCCACATTCATAAATAATACAGTTAACAGGACTGATTCAGGCCCTGTTACTGTTGTGGGCAATAAATTCAATGTTACAAATTCAACATTTATAAATAACAGTGGAACTGCTGGAGCTATATACTTCAATAATGATGAAGGATATCTTATAGTAAACTCTACTTTTATTAATAACACTGGAATTTATGGTGGAGCAATATACTTTGCCCATAATATGAGATACTGGATTCCTATAATTCAGACCCCTATTATTAATTCTAGTTTCATTAATAATCATGGAACTTTTGGCGGAGCCATATATAATAACGCTTCTAATATAACTATATCCTCATCAAATTTCATAAACAATAGTGCTATTATGGGAGGAGCTATATATACAGTTAATTCTAAAAATGCCACTTTAGGAGACACAAATTTAAATATTACATTATTTATGGGAGTTAATATAAGTTCATCTTACTTTGGAAATAACACTCAAAAAATAGCTATTGAAAAAGTAGGCTCAGATAAATTTAATATAGTTATTAGTAATGATAGCACTATTGATAACATAGATTCCATAGTAACTTCCTTCAATCAATCTTTTGAAATTGATGATTCACTTAATATTAATCTGTACTTAAATGATAAAAATGGCAATCCTGCTAACATTACAACTAATGTAATAATTAATAACATTACATATAAAGATATTGAATTTGTTAATGGAATAGGAAAAATAACATTAAACATAAGCAATGAGTTTGGTGAGCTTGACACATTCAACAAACTTACAATTGAAATTATAGGTGATAATAATGTTAATAATCAAACAATTGGATTAAATCTTATCTATTCTCAAGAATTTATACAGACAATGTTCAATGGAAGAATCATAATTGAAAATATTACAGCAAAATATGGTGAAACCGTAGCTATTAAGGGATCAATACGATATACTTACTATGGTTGGAGTATCAAGGTAGGAAATAATAGTATTTATACACGTGCCTTTAGTTACGATGAAGTACGGGACTTAAAAGGAGACATCCCTTTTGAATTTAACTACACAATTCCATTGCCATCAGTCATGCAAAAAGGAGTAGATGTTCCACCAGAAATAATTTTAGTTCAAGTGTTAAGTAGCATGAAGTCATTGCCAGTTAATAATGGAGAATATTATGGATATGCCTTCATAACTGTTGATGGTTTCATAGAAGAAAACAACACAACAGAAGAAAACAACACAACAGAAGAAAACAACACAACAGAAGAAAACAACACAACAGAAGAAAACAACACAACAGAAGAAAACAACACAACAGAAGAAAACAACACAACAGAAGAAAACAACACAACAGAAGAAAACAACACAACAGAAGAAAACAACACAACAGAAGAAAACAACACAACAGAAGAAAATAATACAACAAAAAATAAAGAATTTATTACTAATAAAGAAAGTTATACTCAAAGTAGTAATGAAAATATAGATACTAAAGAAAATAATGAAATAAGCTCAGGTATTGAGATTGAAAATGAGGATACCATCGAAAACACACCTGTTACAAACAATGTAACTGCTAAAGCTTCAAGTACTAGTTCTACTATGAAAAAAACAGGCACTCCATTAACATCAATAATAATTATAATAGCTATTATTCTTTTAGCTATTATAAGTACAAATATACTTCATAAAAGGAAAAACAATACAAATACTAGTAATATTAGAAATAATAAAAATAACAGAGTTATTATATTACTATTATTAATATTACTTGTATTATCAGTATCTATTGCAGGTGTTAGTGCTGCATCAGATGTATATATATCACCAGATGGAAATGATGAATATAATGGTAGTATAAGCACACCTAAATCTACATTAAAAAATGCAACTGCTGAAGTGGATAATGAGGGCACTATTCATCTTAAAAATGGAATATATAATGGAACAGGCAATAGAAATATTAATATTACAAAAAACACAACATTCATTGGAGAATCCAGAGATAATGTTATTATAAATGCTCAAAATAGCAGCAGAATATTTAACATATCTAAAAACTGCTATGTAACCATAATCAATGTAACTTTTATGAATGGACAGATTAATAATAGTTATTATGGTGGAGCTATTTATAGTAGTGGAACACTAAATATTGTAAATTCAACTTTTATAAACAACACTGGATTATATGGAGCTGCTATTTATAATACTGGGATTAATTCTATTATAAAGGATTCAACATTTATGGGTGGCAGAGGAGCTGCATATGGTGGAGCTATAGATAATGTAGCTAATAATCTTTCAGTTATTAACTCTACTTTTAGAAATAATACTGCAACTTATGCTGGTGGAGCCATATATACTGCAGGGTTAAACTTCACTGTAACTAATAGTAATTTTACAGACAACAGAGCCTCCATTGGTGGTGCAATAACAGCTGGTACTTATGCTCTCATAAACAATAATAGCTTTATAAACAACAGAGCAACTTATGGTGGAGCAATACTTGCTCAAAACATAATGTGCACAATATTATCCAATGTTTTCTTAAATAATAGTGCAGCATATACTGGTGGAGCAGTATATACAAATGCAACTGGAGCAAATCTAAGCTATAATATATTCTATAACAATAGAGGTAGTAGTGGTGATCAATATTTCATGAATCGTGGAAATGCAACTGCTAATTATAATTGGTGGGGAAATAACACCAATCCACTTTTAATATCTGCATCATGGAATAGTGGAACATTAACATTAACGAATTATTTCAAAGCTGAAGTCATACTAGAGTTAACTAATGTATCTACTGGAAAAACTACATTTAATTATATTTTCCATCTTAATAATAGTGATAGTTTTAATATTAATCTTCTCCCAAGCTTAGCTGGATCCATAGTAGATAAAAATAATAAAATAAATATTACATTTAATGGAAAAATAAATAATAGCTATATTCTAGATATAACCCCTAATAGTGCAAATAAAGTAAAATTTGCTGTTGATGGATTCACTGGAATATTCTTTAATGATAATAAAATGACTTATGTTAATGCTACTGGTGGAAGTGATAATAACTTTGGAACTAGTTGGGATGATGCACTTTCAACAATAGAAAAAGCATTGGAATATGTTCAAGACGGAGGAACAATCTACATTGCAGGAAATAATTATAACAACACAAATTCTTCACAATTAAACAATACACAATTATCTATTTATAAAAATGTGACTTTAATGGGTGCAACAGCTTTAAGTGGAGCAGTTATAATTAATGGACTAAATAGTACTGATAGATTATTTAACATTTTAAGTGGAAGTAATGTTACATTTATAAACTTAACCTTAACAAATGCTAAATTTGGAGCCATATCTATAAACAGTAGATCTACTCTTAACTTAATAGGATCTACTTTTATTAATAACACTGCATCATATGGTGGAGCTATTTATAACTATGGAGCTCTTAATATTCAAAATAGTTTATTTATAAATAACAATGCTAGTAATGGTGGAGCTATTTATGACAATGCACCTATTAGTAGCTATGGTGGTCCTCTTTATGGCGAAAAACTTAGTATAATAAATAGTAGTTTTATAAATAATACTGCTAGTAGAGGAGGGGCTCTTTATAATTATGGATCAGGAACTACTATAGAAAATAATGTTCTTTTTGAAAATAACAGTGCTACATATGCTGGTGGAGCTATTTATAATGTTAATGGCTTGACCATTAATAATGTTAGTTTTGTAAAAAATTATGTTACTTCCAGTTCAAGTTTAGAAAACTATGGTGGTGGAGCTATTTATAATGCTAATGTTGGTTTAACCATCAATGACTGTATTTTTGAAGAAAATCATGCTTTAGTTGCTGGTGGTGCAATTGATAATTGGGGCAATATACACATTACAAATTCTACATTTAAAAATAACTCTGCCACTAAGGCTGGAGCTATTATGCATGATGGAACTAGTTTACAAATTACAAACACAAGATTTATTGATAATTATGCAACAAATGGAGGTGCAATTGATAATAATAATGGAAGCGTGGTACTCATAGATACCTGTACTTTCATTGGAAACAATGCTACAAGAAATGGAGGTGCAATTAATAGTCATAAAGTTTCTACTACTCGAGGCGCAATTTTAACGTTCTTTAATTCAATATTCGTTGATAATACTGCAGGTGATAGAGGAGGAGCTGTTTATGTTTATGATGCTTCTACAAATGTAACCAACTGTACTTTTATTAATAACAGTGCAACCATTGAAGGCGGAGCTATTTTAGGTTCAGTTTGCTTCAATATAACTATTGTATCTTCTGAATTTGATGAAAACAGTGCAAAAACTGGAGGAGCTATACATGTCACTGAAGGCGAGCATTTAAATGTTTTCAGTTCAAACTTCATAAATAATAGAGTTACAGGACGTGGTGGAGCTTTATACAGTTCTTATGGAATGTCTACAGTTGTTAATTACAATAGATTCTATGGAAATACCATCAATGGAATTACTACAGGAGCAGTTTATTTATCAAGTTCAAATGCTAATGCAAATTATAACTGGTGGGGAACTAACAATAACCCTCTTGGAAACAATGCAACCATTGTAATTGGTGCTTTAGATCAGTGGAATATTGTAACAAATGGTACTTTAAATAATTGGTATGTTTTAAGACTATCTTTAAATTATACACTACCTACAATAGTTAATGCAACTGTTGATTATAATTTAAATAAGGAAGCAACATTAGCATATGATTTAACCTTAAATAATCCATCATTAAATCATAGTCCAAATAGATTACCATATTTTGTTGTGGATGTTAATGTTTTAAATAAAACAATCCCCTTTAATGGTACAAGTGGAGATATAAGATTTACAAGCTTTACTCAAGATGGTCTTATATTAAATAATTTAAAAGATAGCTATGTAATTAACGCACTATCAGATGACGAAAATATTATACTTAAAATCAAATCATTAGCAAATGTATTGTCAATTGTTAAAACAGCTAATACTTATGTTGTATCTCCACAAGATCTTGTGACATTTACTATAACAATTATAAATGGAGGTCAAACTAATTTTACTAATGTGAAATTTACAGATTTACTAGACAATAGATTTAGATTAATTAACTATTCTGGTGGAATATCTTATGATAATACTACTGGCATCTGGGAAGTAGGAGATATTAATGCCTATAGTAATATGACACTAACCATGACAGTTGAAGCAAAATGGTCAGGAAATATAACTAACATGGTGTGGAATGTAACTACCGATCAAAAACTAGAAGACCCTAATATAAATAGTTCAGTTGAAATAAAAGTCGAAAACAATACTAATACCCAATTAGATGAAGAAATACCTCTAGATCAAGGATATCTAGCAAGTGTTAGCTCGCAGACAGGAATTATGAGAAGCAAGATTATTGAAGGAAATGTTAGTTATGAACTGTACTATGCTTCATGTATAGACAAAAAAGAGGGAAGTCCTACGCATACTGGAGATATTGTCACTATGAAGCCTATTATAACTGTTAGAGAAGGATTAATTGAATGGATTGCTAGTAACTATGAAGCTTTCATTAAAAATGGTTTTGGTTTTCATGACTACATTATTTGGAACTTCAGTGAAAATACTAACTTATCTTATGTGACTTATCCAGATAAGTACAAAGTAAATGTTACATTAAATGCAGCTCCTAAAACATACTCTCTCCAATTTATAAATGATAGCTGGTATAATGTTTCATCATGGACAGAAAAGTATGTTGAATGGATATTCAGATCTTCTGGAGATGGATTCCATGACAATAAAACAGGTCATGTACAAGACCTATTACATTATACTCCAAAAATTATTACTATGAATAAAACAGAATATGAAAAAATAGAAAACGGAACAAAAAGCGAAATACCAACCACCACCACAACCAACGAAACAGAAAACAAAACACCAACCACCACCACACCCACAACCAACGAAACAGAAAACAAAACACCAACCACCACCACACCCACAACCAACGAAACAGAAAACAAAACACCAAAAA
>NZ_LWMT01000271.1 GCF_001639265.1 Methanobrevibacter filiformis | reverse complement strand
GACACACAAGACTAACAATATCAAGAATAAAAAACATGCTAAAAGAAAAATAAGAATATAAACAAAAAACATCACAACATTACACACTACATATCTAACATGAAAAATCCTTAACTTAACAGCTGTGGGACTTTACCTGTTTTTGTTGGAATATAATTGAAGTAGGATAAACCGTTTGCATCGGTTTTATTAGTTCCCACAAATTTACCTCCAACATAAAATTTAACAAAAAGCCCTTGTATAGGTTTACCAGTATCAGTATCAGTTATTTTAGCTTTTAAAGTTGCAGTATCACCTTTTAAAATTGTGACATTATTAACAGTGATTGTACTATTTCTTAAAGTGGGATTGAAACTAATTGATTTATAACTTGAATCATACTGGTTATCACCAGAGAATTTTGCTTCAATATTCATGGTAGAATTAGTAAGATTGACTGGTATAATAATATGCCCTTCGCTGTTACTAATAAATTCACCTAGTGATTTACCATTAACAATAATCTCAACAGTCTTATTAATCAATGGATTACCATTTTTATCTAAAACATCTACAGTAACATTAACCACATCATCAACACTACCACTCGGAACATTAATATTTAGAGAAACATTTTGTTTAGAGAAATTAACATCTAAAACAGTGCTATTGGAATTATAAAGTTGATTAGCATTAACAGTGACATTTAAACTACTAATAGAATCTTTAATATTGTAAGGTAAATTAGCAAGCCCATTAACAAAGTTAACATTAGTATAATTAACCCCACCAACACTAACATTAAACAAACCACTAACAAGATAGCTAGAATTAGCCAAATTAGTAAGATTCAAAGTAATATTAACCACTTGACCAACATTACCACTCGGAACAACCGCACCAATACCAATATTTGCTTTAGTGAAATTAACAACAACATTAGTATCATTAGAACTATAATAATTATTACCATTAGTACCAATATTTAAACTACTATCTAATGCTGTAATCTGATAGAACACATTAGCTAAACCATTCACAAAGTTAACATTAGTATAATTAACACCACCAACACTAATATTAAACAAACCATTAACCAAATAGCTAGAATTAGCCAAATTAATGAGACTCAAACTAACATTAACCACTTGACCAACACTACCACTCGGAACAACCGCACCAATACCTAATTTTGCTTTAGAGAAATTAACAGTACCCTCAGTATCATTAGAACTATAATAATCATTACCACCAACAATAACATTCAAACTACTACCTGAGGATGTAATCTGGTATGATATATTAGCTAAACCGTCCACAAAGTTAACATTAGTATAATTAACCCCACCAACACTAACATTAAACAAACCATTAACAAGATAGCTAGAATTAGCCAAATTAGTGAGACTCAAACTAACATTAACCACTTGACCAACACTACCACTCGGAACAACCGCACCAATACCTAATTTTGCTTTAGTGAAATTAACAGTACCATCAGTATTACTAGAGCCATAATAATCATTACCACCAACACTAACATTTAAACTACTACCTACTGCTGTAATCTGATAGGATACATTAGCTAAACCATTAACAAAATTAACATTAGTATAATTAACCCCACCAACACTAACATTAAACAAACCATTAACAGAATAAGTAGAATTAGCTAAATTAATGAGACTCAAAGTAACATTAACCACTTGACCAACACTACCACTCGGAACAACCGCACCAATACCTAATTTTGCTTTAGTGAAATTAACAATGAGACTAGTATTATTAGGATTATAATAATCATTACCACCAACACTAACATTTAAACTACTACCTACTGCTGTAATCTGATAGGATACATTAGCTAAACCATTAACAAAACTAACATTAGTATAATTAACCCCACCAACACTAACATTAAACAAACCATTAACAGGATAGGAAGAATTAGCTAAATTAGTGAGATTTAAAGTAACATTAACAACTTGCCCAACACTACCACTCGGAACTGTGATATTAATACCTAATTTTGCCTTAGAGAAATTAACAACAACACTGGCATTATTAGGATTATAATAATCATTACCACCAACACTAACATTTAAACTACTACCTACTGCTGTAACTTGATAGGATACATTAGCTAAACCATTAACAAAACTAACATTAGTATAATTAACCCCACCAACACTAACATTAAACAAACCATTAACAGGATAGGAAGAATTAGCTAAATTAGTGAGATTTAAAGTAACATTAACAACTTGCCCAACACTACCACTCGGAACTGTGATATTAATACCTAATTTTGCTTTAGATAAATTAACAACAACACTGGCATTATTAGAACTGTAATAATCATTACCACCAACACTGACATTTAAACTACTACCTACTGCTGTAACTTGATAGGATATATTAGCTAAACCATTAATAAAGTTAACATTAGTGTAATTAACCCCACCAACACTAAGATTGAACAAACCATTAACAGAATAAGTAGAATTAGCTAAATTAGTGAGATTTAAAGTAACATTAACCACTTGACCAACACTACCACTCGGAACTGTGATATTAATACCTAATTTTGCTTTAGATAAATTAACAACAACACTGGCATTATTAGAACTGTAATAATCATTACCACCAATACTAACATTCAAACTACCTACTGCTGTAACTTGATATGATATATTAGCTAAACCATCCACAAAATTAACATTAGTATAATTAACCCCACCAACACTAACATTAAACAAACCATTAACAAGATATGTAGAATTAGCTAAATTAGTGAGATTTAAAGTAATGTTAACTACTTGTCCAACATTACCATTGGCAGTAGCATTGATACCTAATTTTGCTTTAGTAAAGTTAACAATGCCATTAGTATTATTAGGATTATAATAATCATTACCACTAACACTGATATTCAAACTATTACTTACTGCTGTAACTTGGTATGATATATTAGCTAAACCATTAATAAAGTTAACATTGGTATAATTAACCCCACCAACACTAACATTAAACAAACCATTGATAGGATAGCTAGAATTAGCTAAATTAGTGAGATTTAAAGTAATATTAATTATTTGTCCAACATTTGCATTGGGAGTTGTGATGTTTATGTTGATATTGGCTTTGTTTATGAATATTTCTGCAGTGCTATTAAGGCATGAGTAGTTACCATTATCTAATTCAGCAGAATATGTGAAATTATAAGTGAAATCAGTCCCTGTGTATGTGAAAATAGCTATACCACTGGAATTTGTGATAGAAGTACCTACAATATTGCCATTGACAATGAAATTAACTGTTACACCATCTAGTTGACCGTCTAATTGACCAGTGACATTAGCTATTAATGTAGGGTAGACTCCAACTGTTGTGGTGTTGTTATAAGTTGTGATGGTGGCATTTTGAGGGTAGAAGGTGAGGTTGGTGGTGTTGAAGGTTAGGATAGTGGTGTTATCATCATCAAAAGCGATGGTGAAAATGGAGTAGTTGCCTGTGTAATTGATTAGGTATGTGATGCTAGTAAATCCATTGGCATCAGTTGTTCCAGTTCCAATGAAGATTAAATCAGCAGTTCCTGATCCATTAAAATCACCATCAATGTCTATGTAAAAGTTAACGGTTTTATTAGACATAGGTCCAGTTAGATTAGATAATGTGGCATTAATAGTTATATTGGTGTGATATGTTCCATTTTCTCCGTTAACAGTTATATTTTCTCCACTATTATTGTAAATTAGTAGATCTATTTTGTTGGCTTCGTTGTCTGTTACAAATGTGAATTCAACTTCTTGTGTGTTGGTGAGGTTTAGTGTGACTGCAATGATTTTGTTTTCTCTTGCATCGAAGTTACTGATATGTGTTAATCCAGTTGGATTGAAAGATAAAAGGTTGAATACTTCAACACTCCCTGTGGTTGTGATATTAGTCCAAACATCAGTAACAAAATAAGGTAGTAATGTTGCATTAGCAGAGCTGTTATCATTTAAACCAAAAGTGTAGTTAAATAAGGCTATGCTGTTATGACCAACAATGGAGATATTGGTAATTCCCACAACAAAGTATTTATCAGGAGTAAATGGAGCACCATTTGCCATTATACTTAGAGTGTTATCTCCCCACCAGTTATAATCAAGAATGGAATTAATACCATTATCTTCTAAATCAAAAGTACTTGAATTTATATCTATATCACTTTCTTTCTTATTAGTATTGTTAAATATACGACTGTAGCTAATGTTAGTATCAGAAGCACCATTATTAATTATAATAGCTAAATTATTATTAAAAACATTGGATCTGTACAATACTCCATTATTTCCATCAAAATAAATGGGTTGGTCGTTTAAAGTGAAATTTAATTGAATAATAGTTGTGTATTCCCCACTTGTGTATATTCCACCAGCTGTTGAAGCATTGTTCCCTATGAAATTAGAATTGTTAACAATTAAATTATCTGCTGTATTGTAAATAGCTCCACCATAATAACCAACAGCAGAATTATTTGTGAAATTAGAATCATAGATACTTATTAAACCACTATTATCAATGTATAATGCGCCGCCATTATTGTAAGCAGTGTTACTTGTGAAATTAGAGTTAGATATAACAGAATTATTTTCTACATGGAGATAAATAGCTCCAGCACCATCACCACTATCATTAAAAGCAGTATTGTTAGAGAATTCACTGTTGTTTATATGAATATCATAAGCCCATAAATATAATGCACCACCATTATAATATGCAGAATTATCAATGAAAGTTGAATTGTTAATAATTAATATTGATTCATCATAGCTATAAGCATAGCAAAGAGCACCTGCATCTCCTGTAATAGCTGTGTTATTAATAAATTTAGTGTTAGTAATATTCGCATTATTACCATAAATGTATACAGCACCATAAGATCTAGCAGAATTATTAATAAAAACAGAATCAATAATTGTTAAATTTGAGTTTTCATTACCAAAATCAAAGTAAAGAGCACCAGCATCACCCTCATCTGCAAGGTTATTTATAAAACTAGAATTAATCACAAATACATTATTACCATAAACATATGCTACTCCATAACCCCACTTAGCATAATTATTATTGAATATAGAATCTTCTATAATTAAGATAGAACCATCATTTCCATTATCATAATAAACAGTATAATATCCATTTAATGCTTGATTATTTGTGAAATTAGTATTATTAATAGTTACATTAGGAAAATTAGTGTAAAGAGCACTATAACCATAAGTAGCACTATTATTAATAAAAGTTGAATCAATAATATTTAAAATAGCAGTATCATAATTATATTCCATGTACAATGCACCATAATAACCATTATCTGCAGTATTGTTAATAAAGCTAGTATTAGTAATATTCACATTATTACCATAAATATAAACAGCACCATAACTACTGGCAGAATTATTAATAAAAACAGAATTATTAATTGTTAAATTTGAGTTGTCATTATAAAGCTCAAAATACATAGCACCAGTACTACCATCATCTGCAAGATTATTTACAAAGCTAGAATTAATCACAATTACATTATTACCCTGAACATATCCTGCTACATTGCCCCACCTAGCATAATTATTATCGAATGTAGAATCTTCTATAATTAATATAGAACCATCATTCCCATTCTCATAATAGAAAGCACCTGTACCTCCATTTAAAGCACTGTTATTTAAGAATGTTGAATTAATAATAGATGCATTATGAACATCCATGTAAACTGCACCATAACTATAATAAGCAGTATTATTAATAAAGTTTGAATCTTTGATTAATGAAGTGGAATCTCCATCATAGTGACTTATATCAATAGCACCAGTATTACCCTCAAGTGCACTATTATTCAAGAAGCTTGAATTAATAACAGTTAAATTAAAGCTAGTAGTATAAATTGCACCAGTGGAATTAGCATAGTTGTTATTGAAAGTAGAATCTTGAATATATAGTATTGTTTTATTATCATAAGAGTTATCTAAGTAAATAGCTCCAGCATCATTAGCATGATTATTATTGAAAATGGAATTATTAATAAAAATGGTGTTAGAACTATAAATAGCTCCAGCAATATTTATTGCACTATTATTTGTAAATGTTACATTGTTAAAAATGTTTTTCCCATTGATTCTTATTGCACCTGCTGAATTTGCAGTGTTATTAACAAAACTAGAATTAGTGAAAGTTAATTGCCCCATACTGTATATTGCACCACCATAATAGTCGTAGTTGTTAAAATTAATAAAACTAATATTAGTAAAGTTCACAGCTACATTTGAAATATCGAACAAATGATATGTATTTTCACCATCAAGAATAACATTTCCAAAGCCTTGAATTGATAAATTTTTATTAATGGTTAAGTTAGTATTATTAATTCCAGTGTAGGACCCCTCAGGTGCGATAATTATTTTACCACCTTCTTTAAGAATAATTAGTGCTTGTTTTAGTGTTGCAACAGCATTATTCCAGTTAGAACCATTATTTTCATCGTTTCCCCCAGTTTGATTAACATAAACAATACCAAGCAGATCTTTAGTAGTGAAAAGCCAGTAATCAACAATAAGAGTAGTATTATCTCCAGAATATGAGAAACTTCCATTAACTTTAGGATTGAATTCACTATTTAAAACATCATTGATATACTTATAACCAGTGAAATTAGGTAGTAAACTTATATCATAGGAATCAGAGTTATTCAGAGTGAAAGTGTATTTAATATTGCTTCCATTAATATTAGCGCTGGCAATAAAGTAATTATTTGCAACAACTGTAGAAGGAATGTTATTTTCACCCCACCAATTGTAGTCAAAATTATTATTGTTATCATAATCATAGTCCATAAGTCCTTCTGATGGATTGAAAAAACGATTATAATTAATTTTAATGTTACTTCCATAAGTAGTAATTACAGCATCTAATGCATAATTTCCAACAAAATCAGATTGATTGATAACTACATTTGAAGCACTATTCATAATAGCTCCACCACTTCTAGCATTATTACTAGTAAAATTAGATAAAGTCACATTAAAATTAGAAGCCCCATTATAAACAGCTCCAGCACCGTAAGTAGCACTATTATTACTAAAATTAGATAATATGATCCTTAAATTAGAATTAATATTATAAATAGCACCACCATAATAAGTAACATTATTATTACTAAAATTAGAATTACTCACAGTTAAATTAAGACCATAACTGTAAATAGCACCACCATAATAACTAGCATTATTACCAATAAAACTAGAATTATTCACAGTTAAATTATTACTATAATAATTATAAATAACACCACCATAATAACTAGCATTATTACCAATAAAACTAGAATTATTCACAGTTGAATTATTAGCATAATGATTATAAATAACACCACCATAATAACTAGCATTATTACCAATAAAACTAGAATTATTCACAGTTGAATTATTACTATAATAATTATAAATAACACCCGCATAACTAGCATTATTACCAATAAAACTAGAACCACTCACACTAAAATTACTACTACGATTAGTATAAATAGCACCACCATAATTTATTGCATTATTACCAGTAAAAACAGAATTATTTACACTACAATTAACACCAAACTGATTATAAATAGCACCAGCATAACTAGCATTATTATCAATGAAACTAGAATTACTCACACTACAATTAACACCAAACTGATTATAAATAGCACCACCAGTAATAATGGCTTTATTAGCAGTGAAAATAGAACCATTCACTCTAGAATTAACTCCATCAGCTTCATTATAAATAGCACCACCAAAATTACTAGCATTATTACCAGTGAAACTAGAATTATTTACACTAAAATTAATACCAGTATTAAAAATAGCACCACCATGCCAACGAACATTATTGTCTGTAAAACTAGAATTATTTACACTAAAATTAATACCAGCATTAAAAATAGCGCCACCAGAATCACCACCATAATTACCAGCGAAAACAGAATCACTCACACTAAAATTATCAGCAGTATTATAAATAGCACAACCAATATAAATAACATTATTACCAGTGAAACTAGAATTACTTAAACTGAAATTAAGACTAACACTATTAAGAATAGCACCACCATAACTAGCAGTATTATTAGTGAAAACAGAATTACTAATAATAAAATTACCCCTATTAGAAATAGCACCACCACCACCATTAACAACAGTATTATTAGTGAAAACAGAATCACTCACACTAAAATTAGCATAATCATTATTATAAATAGCACCACCAAAATTACTAGCATTATTACCAGTGAAACTACAATTAATAACAGTTGAATTACCAGTATTCATAATAGCACCACCATCAGAATAACTAGCAGTATTACCAGTAAAACTACAATTAATAACAGTTAAATTACCAGAACTATAAATAGCGCCACCATAATAATTACTAGCAGTATTACCAGTAAAACTACAATTAATAACAGTTAAATCACCAGAATTATAAATAGCACCACCAATATTATCATGAGCATTAATAAAGATCAGATTTTTAAAAGTAATATTATTCATATCCATAGAACTACCTATGGTAAAAATATTACCTGAACCCCTAGCATCAATAGTAGCAGTACCATTTCCTTGAATAAGTAAATTTTTAGAAACAGAAAAACTAATATTGTTCCTTATATCACTATCTTTATTATAAATCCCTTCATTTAAAGTCAAAGTATCATCTGACTGACCATTACTATTTATTGTAGCTATTACACTATTAATTCCTCCAGAATCACCAGGATTCAAAGTATAATCCGTAGCACTAACACCAGAAACTAAAAACATAATAGATAATACAATAGTTAAAAAATACAATGATCCTCCTGAAATCAAACCATTATTAAACTTCATAAAAAAACACCCTTTATTACTATTATCCATTTATTAATCTTTTAATACACTCAAAATACTCATTATTCTTTTATAATTTTAAAATCAAAAATATTTAAATAATAAAATATGAAATTACGGAAAATTATACCACATATAACAATATTAATCAATATTAAGAGAATTAACTATATATGCATTATATATAGTGATTTAACATTTCCTAATTATATATTCATGATAATTAATACTATTATTATATATTGATATATGTAATATATATATTTAACTGTTCATGATAATATAAATTATTCAATAAATATGAATATTAATATATATATATATATATATATATAAAAACTATTGAATATTATAGAAAAATTTTGAGTATTTCATAATAGAATAGTGCTAAAATATGAATACAATGATAGCAAATTCATTAAAAAGCATTAAATGTAAAATAAAAGAAATTTTATAAGGAAAAAAAGCCACATTTCAATTTAATGTACTGATTAAATACTCTAAACGAAAATATAAACAAAATGGAATAAAATACTTCGCATATTCAGTATACAATACTGACATACCCATAAAAAACACATTTAAAGAATATAGAAAACGATTAGAATAGAATCCAGTTACAGACTAATGAACCAAGCACGAACACACACCACTACAAAAAACCCAGCACTAAAACTACTATGCATAGGACTAAATCTTCTACTAGTCAACATTTGGACCTACATCCAATGGACACACCTCAGCACACCACGACAAAGCGGTCAGGAAAAAGTAACTTGGACATTCAAAAACATGCTAAAATGTGGCTGTCAAAAACTAACCTCTTGAGAAAACCGTATCATATTATACTATGAAATATGTACTCAATATTAATGTAATATGGAGTAAAAATCATGTTCTTATGTAAATAACAGCTTAAAAAGCTATCCTAAAACAAATTAGTACACTACCAAAATAGATAGTGGAAATAACAGTTTAACAGAACTCCAAAATTTCATATTTGATAGCAATTTATCCAGTAACAAAAAGAATATTAACTACTTTAAATATAAATTAATTTTATAAAAATATTAGATAATTTAAAACAAAAGTGATACATATGAATAGAAAAGAAATAGCTATCGATTTTGCAAATTCTTTAAATCATCCAGAAATTGAAAAAATTATTCTTTTTGGGTCTGTTGCTCGAGGAGACGATACTGAAGATTCTGACATTGATGTAATTATTTTTGTTGCGAATGAACGAGATGAATTTAAAATTAATGATGATGTATATACTAAAGTAATGGACATTGTTTGTAATAATATGGAATACATTTCAGCTAAAATAATAAATATTAACCATTATAACAAATATAAACACAATGCATTCTATTCTAATGTGGATAAGGAAGGCGTTATTCTTGCATGATTGTGAATCTGCATTTAAAAGAGCATTAAACATGTTGAGTGATGCTGAATTTAATTTCAATGGTAATCGCTACAACACTTCAATTAATCGTTCTTACTATGCAGTATTTTATGCAACAAAGGATTTACTTTTTAAAAAAGGGATTGAGAGTAAGAAGCACAGTGGTAATATCCAAAATTTTGGTAAAGAATATGTGGCTAAGGGAGATTTTGATCCCAAAATAGCTAAAATATTATCTCAATTAGAAGTAGATAGGATAAATATGGATTATGATACAGATTTCAATGCTTCAAAATTCAGGGCAAAACAAGATTTAGATAATGCTAACTTATTCATAAGTGAATGTAAGAAATTTTTGTAAATACAAATACTTTAAATTTAATTTAATTTAAAGGATTTACCGGAGATGTCTGAACATTTAAACACTACACATGATGACTACATGAAAAAAATGAAAAAAACATTTTTAAAACCAGACAGGACTCAAGTTTTATTTAAAACTAATAATTTGAAAGACAAAATGATGAGTTAAAAGGACTAAAGTTATGATAAATCATATGTTTACTAATATTTTTCAGGAGGGAAAGTTTTTACACACTTGCTAAAACAAAACATGAAAGATTCAAATGAATACAACGTAAACATTATTGATGAAAATTTAAATAAAGGTTATAAAAATAGAGGTGTTTAAAATGGTTGGATGTACTGCAATATATAATCCCAATTCTAAATTTCTAATTAAGAGAGATGATGAATTAAAATCTAAAAATAATTCTTTTGACTTCAATAAAAATGTTCCTCTTTTAAATACAACTTCTAATTTAGGTCATATTTCTAAAAAATGTGGAAACTTTTTCAATAAATTTAAATGAAATCAGCAAAGATATGGAGAAAGGAAATAGGATTGAATTAGATATCGAGGCATTATTCGATTAATAAAGATTATAAAATCTTTATTCAACCAGATATACAGGAATATCTAGATGAAATTAAAGAAAATGATAAAACTATTTTTAATCAATTATGATAACATTTAAAGATAAAAACAGTGTAAAACGATTAAAACTAAAATTAAGCAACCTTGAGCTCAGATTAGGAGTTTTACACCCTATCCAGATTAGGGTACAAAGCATTATAAATACATTAATATAAGTTTTTTAGTGTATTCTAAATATCCCATTTTATTATAGCTTTTTCATGAAATTTATGAGTATCTAGAACGATAGTCTATTTTTATCTTCTGTTAGTATTTTTGGGAATAATTCTTTCATTTTAGCTATATTATCTTCTAAAATATTCTTACTTTCCCCATCAAGCTTTGATTCTATCATAATAATCACTTATTTATCACTTAATTTTAAAAACATTCAATTATAATTTTCATATATCCATTTCTCCAGTTAAAAAATCAACAATATTTACATGTTTTATTCCTTGTCTGGATCTATCAAAGTCATCCATTGAAAAAACATATTTAGGATAATTGTCATTTATTTTACCTAAAGGTTCGAATTCTCTTTTTATTGTGTTGTCATCTGCTAAAATATATGTAACTTGTATATAAATAGTTTTATTATTTTTTTTACAAACAAAGTCCACTTCTTTTTCATATAATTTACCAATTGTTATATCATATCCTTTTCTAATTAATTCATTGTATACTATATTTTCAAGAGTTTGACCTATATCTTCAGTATTTTTTCCATAAATGATTTGGCGGAAACCTAAATCTACTACATAAAATTTTTCTATATAATTTAAAAGTTTTTTTCCAATTAAATCTTCTCTTCTAACTTTATTAATTAAACATGCATCTTCAAGATAAGATAAGTAGTTATAAATAGTCTTTGTTGAAATACTCACTTTGTCTTTTTTTAAATAATTTACTATATTTTTTGCAGAAAACAATTGTCCTATGTTTGCCATTGTAAACCTAACTATTCTATCTAATAAATCAATATCTCTAATTTCATTTCTTTGAACAACATCTTTAAGGATTATTGAATTATATAAATCTCTGAAAATTTTAATCTTTTCATTATCATTAAACCCTAATGTAGAAGGCATGGCACCATATTTCATATATTCATTAAAAAGTTTTTTATAGTCTTTTTCTGATTTTTTTTCTCTTTTAATGCTTTATATTTCAAAAATTCTTTAAATGAAAATGGGTAAATTTTTATTTCAACATATCTTCCACTTAAATAAGTAGCCAGCTCACCAGATAGAAGTTTAGCATTTGATCCTGTAATATAAATATCAAATTTATCTTTAGCTAAATAAGAGTTAACAAGCTCTTCCCAACCTTCAACTTTTTGGACTTCATCTAATTGGCTGTGCAATAATTATTTTTTGATTCTTTTTAGTTATGCTTAGTTTTAAATATTATGGAGTGTAATATAGTATTAATGTTTTTTAGTTTTTGTTGAGTTGGTGTTTATGGTTTTGCATGAAGATAGTATTGGTCAGGTGTTTTTACTTCCTTTAAATTTGAGGGACTTTATTCCAGATAATCATATTTGTTTTTTTATTGAGGAATTGGTTAGTCGGTATGATTTTGGTGATTTGCATTCTAAATATGCGGATACTCCAGGTAAGAAAGCTTATTCTAGGA
>NZ_LWMT01000270.1 GCF_001639265.1 Methanobrevibacter filiformis | reverse complement strand
TTATTAATACTATTTTGGTTATTAATTCTGTTCCTGATAGTAAGGTTAATAGTAGTGTTAGTGTTAATGGTACTTTAAAAGATGAGTATGGTGATAATGTTAGTGGTGTGACTGTTATAGTGACTGTAGATGGTTTTAATTATACTAGTACTACTGATAATAATGGTAATTGGAATATTACTTATCTTGTTAATTCTTCTAGTGAGATTAGTGTTGTTGCTACCTTTGCTGGGGATGTTAATTATACTGCTGCTGTGAATAGTACTGAGTTTGGTGGTGTGCTTATTAATACTATTTTGGTTATTAATCTTGTTCCTGATAGTAAGGTTAATAGTAGTGTTAGTGTTAATGGTACTTTGAAAGATGAGTATGGTGATAATGTTAGTGGTGTGACTGTTATAGTGACTGTGGATGGTTTTAATTATACTAGTATTACTGATAGTAATGGTGATTGGAATATTACTTATCTTGTTAATTCTTCTAGTGAGATTAGTGTTGTTGCTACTTTTGTTGGGGATGTTAATTATACTGCTGCTGTGAATAGTGCTGAGTTTGGTGGTGTGCTTATTAATACTACTTTGGTTATTAATCTTGTTCCTGATAGTAAGGTTAATAGTAGTGTTAGTGTTAATGGTACTTTAAAAGATGAATATGGTAATAATGTTAGTGGTGCGACTGTTATAGTAACTGTAAATGGTTTTAATTATACTAGTACTACTGATAATAATGGTAATTGGAATATTACTTATCTTGTTAATTCTTCTAGTGAAATTAGTGTTGTTGCTACTTTTGTTGGGGATGTTAATTATACTGCTGCTGTGAATAGTGCTGAGTTTGGTGGTGTGCTTATTAATACTACTTTGGTTATTAATTCTGTTCCTGATAGTAAGGTTAATAGTAGTGTTAGTGTTAATGGTACTTTAAAAGATGAGTATGGTAATAATGTTAGTGGTGTGACTGTTATAGTGACTGTGGATGGTTTTAATTATAATAGTACTACTGATAGTAATGGTAATTGGAATATTACTTACCTTGTTAACTCAACTGAACTATTTAATGTTGTTGCTGAATTTGTTGGGGATGTTAATTATACAAGTGTTACTAATAGTACTAGTTTTTATGGTTTGCCTTTAAACAGTACTTTGGTTATTAATCCTGTTCTAGGTACTAAATTGAATAGTAGTGTTAGTATTAATGGGACATTGTTAGATGAGAATAATCATGCGATCACTGGTGTAATTGCTACTGTGACTGTTAATGGTGTTAATCATAATATTACTACTGATAATAATGGTAAGTGGAATATTACTTATCTTGTCAATTCAACTGGAAGTATTAATGTTGTTGTTGTATTTAATGGTAATGCTAATTATACTGGTGCTACTGATAGTCTTGGTTTTAATGGTTTGGCTTTAAATAGTACTCTTGTTATTAATTCTGTTCCTGATAGTAAGGTTAATAGTACTGTTAGTGTTAATGGTACTTTGTTAGATGAGAATAATCGTGCGATTAGTGGTGTGGCTGTTGTTGTGACTGTTAATGGTGTTAGTTATAATTCTACTACTGATGGTAGTGGTAAGTGGAATATTACTTATCTTGTTGGTTCAACTGGAAGTATTAATGTTGGTGCTGTTTTTGATGGTAATGTTAATTATACTGGTGCTACTGATAGTGTTGGTTTTAATGGTTTGGTTTTAAATAGTACTTTGCTTATTAATTCTGTTCCTGATAGTAAGGTTAATAGTAGTGTTAGTATTAATGGTACTTTGTTAGATGAGAATAATCGTGCGATTAGTGGTGTGACTGTTTTCGTGATTGTTAATGGTGTTAATTATAATATTACTACTGATGGTGAGGGTAAGTGGAATATTACTTATCTTGTTGGTTCAACTGGATTATTTAATGTTGTTGCTGTTTTTGATGGTAATGTTAATTATACTGGTGCTACTAATACTACTACTTTTAATGGTTTGGTTTTAAATAGTATTTTGGTTATTAATCCTGTTCCAAGTACTGATATGAATAGTAGTGTTAATATTAAGGGTACATTATCCGATGAGAAAAATAATCCTATTACTGGTGTGGTTGTCTCTGTGACTGTTAATGGTGTTAAGTATACTCCTACTACTGATAATAATGGTAATTGGAATATTACTTATCTTGTTAATTCAACTGGAATTGTTAATGTTGTTGCTGTTTTTGATGGTAATGTTAACTATACTGGTGCTACTAACAGTTCTGTTTTTAATGGTTTGGCTTTAAATAGTACTTTGGTTATCAACCCTGTTCCAAACACTAAGATGAATACTAATGTTAGTATTAATGGTACTTTGTTAGATGAGAATCAAAATGCGATTACTTATGTGACGGTCTCTGTGACTATTAATGGTGTTAGTTATAATGGTACTACTGATGGTAGTGGTAAGTGGAATATTACTTATCTTGTTAATTCAACTGGGTCTTTTAATGTTGTTGGTGCTTTTGATGGTAATGTTAATTACACAAGTGCTACTAATAGTACTAGTTTTAATGGTTTGGCTTTAAATAGTACTTTGGTTATTAATCCTGTTCCTAATACCAAGGTGAATACTAATGTTAGTATTAAGGGTACTTTGTTATATGGGAATAATAATGCGATTAATGGTGTGATTGTTTCTATAACTGTTAATGGTGCTAACTACACTATTAATACTGATACTGAGGGTAAGTGGAATATTACTTACTTTGTTAATTCAACTGGGTCTTTTAATGTTGTTGGTGCTTTTGATGGTAATGTTAATTATGCAGGTGCTACTAATAGTACTAGTTTTAATGGTTTGGCTTTAAATAGTACTTTGGTTATTAATTCTGTTCCTAATGCTAAGGTGAATAGTAGTGTTAGTATTAATGGTACTTTGTTAGATGGGGGTAGTAATCCTATTGGTGGTGTGGTTGTCTCTGTGACTGTTAATGGTGTTAGTTATACTGGTACTACTGATGGTAGTGGTAAGTGGGATATTACTTATCTTGTTAATTCAACTGGGTCTTTTAATGTTGTTGGTGCTTTTGATGGTAATGCTAATTATGCAGGTGCTACTAATAGTACTAGTTTTAATGGTTTGGCTTTAAATAGTACTTTGGTTATTAATTCTGTTCCTAATATTAAGGTTAATAGTAGTGTTAGTGTTAATGGTACTTTGTTAGATGGGGGTAGTAATCCTATTGGTGGTGTGGTTGTCTCTGTGACTGTTAATGGTGTTAATTACACTGGTACTACTGATGGTAGTGGTAAGTGGAATATTACTTATCTTGTTAATTCAACTGGATTATTTAATGTTGTTGGTGCTTTTGATGGTAATGTTAATTATGTAGGTGCTACTAATAGTACTAGTTTTAATGGTTTGGCTTTAAATAGTACTTTGGTTATTAATTCTGTTCCTAATATTAAGGTGAATAGTAGTGTTAGTATTAATGGTACTTTGTTAGATGAGAAGAATGATCCGATTAGCAATGTGACTGTCTTTGTGACTGTTAATGGTGTTAATTATACTCGTACTACTGATGGTAGTGGTAAGTGGAATATTACTTACTTTGTTAATTCCACTGGGTCTTTTAATGTTGTTGGTGCTTTTGAGGGTAATGCTGTTTATACTGGTGCTACTAATAGTACTAGTTTTAATGGTTTGGCTTTAAATAGTACTTTGGTTATTAATTCTGTTCTAGAAAATGTTAGTGTAAATAATAATGTTAGTATTAATGGTACTTTGTTAGATGAGAAGAATGATCCTATTAGTGGTGTAACTATCTCTGTAACTGTTAATAGTATTAATTATAATATTACTGCTGATAATGGTGGTAATTGGAATATTACGTATCTTGTTAATTCTACTGGAATTGTTAATGTTGTTGCTGTTTTTGATGGTAATGCTGTTTATACTGGTGCTACTAATAGTACTAGTTTTAATGGTGTTCCTTTGAATAGTACTTTGATTGTTAATCCTGTTCCTAATACTAAGATTAATACTAGTGTTAGTATTAATGGTACATTGTTAGATGAGAATAATGGTCCATTTGCTGGTGCGGATGTTTTTGTGACTGTTAATGGTGTTAATTATAATAGTACTACTGATGGTAGTGGTAATTGGAATATTACGTATCTTGTTAATTCTACTGGAATTGTTAATGTTGTTGCTACTTTTGATGGTAATGTTAATTATACTGGTGCTACTAATAGTACTGGTTTTAATGGTGTGGCTTTAAATAGTATTTTGGTTATTAATCCTGTTCCAGGTTCTAATGTGAATAGTAGTGTTAGTATTAATGGTACTTTGTTAGATGAGAACAATAATTCGATTGCTGGTGCGGATGTTATTGCGACTGTTAATGGTGTTAATTATACTGGTATTACTGATGGTAGTGGTAATTGGAATATTACTTATCTTGTTAATTCTACTGGATCATTCAATGTTGTTGTTGTCTTTAATGGTAATACTTATTACACAGGTGCTACTAATAGTACTAGTTTTAATGGAGTTGCTTTAAACAGTACTTTGGTTATTAATTCTGTTCCTAATACTAAGGTTAATACTAGTGTTAGTATTAATGGTACTTTGTTAGATGAGAATAATAATTCGATTGCTGGTGTGAATGTTTCTGTGACTGTTAATGGTGTTAATTACACTGGTATTACTGATGGTAGTGGTAGGTGGAGTGTTAATTATCTTGTTAATTCTACTGGATTGTTTAATGTTGTTGCTGTTTTTGATGGTAATGCTGTTTATACTGGTGCTACTAATAGTATTGGTTTTAGTGGTGTGGCTTTAAATAGTACTTTGGTTATTATTACTCCTATCCCAAATACTAAGGTGAATACTAAGGTTAGTATTAATGGTACTTTGTTAGATGAGAATAATAATTCGATTGCTGGTGTGAATGTTTATGTGACTGTTAATGGTGTTAATTATACTCGTACTACTGATAATGCGGGTAAGTGGAATGTTACTTATCTTGTTAATTCTACTGTACTGTTTAATGTTGTTGCTGTTTTTGATGGTAATTCTATTTATACTGGTGCTACTAATAGTACTGGTTTTAATGGTTTGGCTTTGAATAGTAATTTGATTGTTAACCCTGTTTCAGGCACTAAGGTTAATAGTGGTGTTAGTATTAATGGTACTTTGTTAGATGAGAGGAATAATTCGATTGCTGGTGTGAATGTTTCTGTGACTGTTAATGGTGTTAATTATACTGGTATTACTGATGGTAGTGGTAGGTGGAGTGTTAATTATCTTGTTAATTCTACTGGATTGTTTAATGTTGTTGCTGTTTTTGATGGTAATGTTAATTATACTGGTGCTTCTAATAGTACTAGTTTTAGTGGTGTGGCTTTAAGTAGTAATTTAGTTGTTAATTTTGTTCCTGATACTAAGGTTAATATTAGTGTTAGTATTAATGGTACTTTGTTAGATGGAAATAATAATTCGATTGTTGGAGTGTCTGTCTTTGTGACTGTTAATGGTGTTAATTATACTGGTATTACTGATGGTAGTGGTAAGTGGAATGTTACTTATCTTGTTAATTCTACTGGATTGTTTAATGTTGTTACTAAGTTTGGTGGTAATGTTATTTATACTGGTGCTTCTAATAGTGCTAGTTTTAGTGGTTTGGCTTTGAATAGTAATTTGGTTGTTAATCCTGTTGCAGGTGCTAAGTTGAATAGTAGTGTTAGTATTAATGGTACTTTGTTAGATGAGAGGAATAATCCGATTGCTGGTGTGAATGTTTCTGTGACTGTTAATGGTGTTAATTATACTGGTACTACTGATGGTAGTGGTAAATGGAATATTACTTATCTTGTTAATTCAACTGGATCATTTAATATTGTTGCTGTATTCAATGGTAATGTTAATTATACTGGTGCTTCTAATGGTACTAGTTTCAGTGGTTTGGATTTATATAGTACTTTGGTTGTTAATCCTGTTGCAGGTGCTAAGTTGAATAGTAGTGTTAGTATTAATGGTACTTTGTTGGACGAGAATAATAGGTCTATTGCTGGTGTGAGTGTTGTTGTGGTTGTTAATGGTGTTAATTATACTGGTACTACTGATGGTAGTGGTAGGTGGAGTGTTAATTATCTTGTTAATTCTACTGGGATTGTTAATGTTGTTGCTGTTTTTGGAGGTAATGTTAATTATGCTGGTTCTACTAGAGGTACTAGTTTTAGTGGTTTGGCTTTGAATAGTACTTTGGTTGTTAATCCTGTTGCAGGTGCTAAGTTGAATAGTAGTGTTAGTATTAATGGTACTTTGTTGGATGAGAATAATAGGTCTATTGCTGGTGTGAGTGTTGTTGTGGCTGTTAATGGTGTTAATTATACTGGTACTACTGATGGTAGTGGTAGGTGGAGTGTTAGCTATCTTGTTAATTCTACTGGGATTGTTAATGTTGTTGCTGTTTTTGGAGGTAATGTTAATTATGCTGGTTCTACTAGAGGTACTAGTTTTAGTGGTTTGGCTTTGAATAGTACTTTGGTTGTTAATCCTGTTGCAGGTGCTAAGTTGAATAGTAGTGTTAGTATTAATGGTACTTTGTTGGATGAGAATAATAGGTCTATTGCTGGTGTGAGTGTTGTTGTGGCTGTTAATGGTGTTAATTATACTGGTACTACTGATGGTAGTGGTAGGTGGAGTGTTAGCTATCTTGTTAATTCTACTGGGATTGTTAATGTTGTTGCTGTATTTAAGGGTAATGTTAATTATACGGGTGCTACTAATGGTACTAGTTTTAATGTGACTAGTGACAATGTTAATATTAGTATTATTAAAATAGCTAGTGTCAATGGGGTCAATACTGATGTTAGTAATGTTCATATTGGAAATATTGTAATTTATACTATTAATGTAGTGAATAATGGTGCAAATGGTGCTACTGGAGTTATTGTAACTGATATATTAGATAGTACTAAGTTGAAATTTAATAAAGCATCTGTAACACAAGGTTCTTATAATAATGATAAGGGGTTATGGACTATTGGAGGACTTGGAGCTGGTAAGACTGTAACACTTACAATTAATGTTACTGTAATAGCTATAGGTAATATTAGTAATTCTGCTAACATTTCAGCTAATGAGAAGAATATTAATAGTAAAAATAAGAGTACAGTTAATATAACAGTTAGTGATGTTAATATTAGTATGTCCATGGTTTCTAACGTTACTGGAGGTACTAATCCTCATTATGGTGATGTGGTAAGCTATAAGATTACAATTACTAACAATGGTATAACTGATGGTCATGGTGTTAACCTTACTGATATACTTGGAAATAAATTGAAATTTATCAGTTATTCTACTACTGATGGAAGTAAATATGATCAAAACACTGGTATTTGGTCTATTGGTACTTTTAAGGCGGGCTCTACTGTAGCCTTAACAATTAATGCTAAGATAAATGATTTAGGTGAAATAAACAATGCTGCTAAAATTAATACAAAGGAATCTAACATTAACAATAAAACAAATAATAGTATTAAGTTCACAGTTAATAATGTGAATTTAACCATTACTAAAACTAATAACATCACAGGAAAAGCACAAATTGAGGATTATGTTGAATACACCATTAAAGTAACTAATAATGGTCTAACTACAGCTTCTAATTTCAATATATTAGAAAAATTAGGCTCTAGATTACAATTTATTAGCTATTCATCAAATATTGGAACTTATAATGATATATCAGGGTCATGGAACATATCTAGCTTAAGCAGTGGAAAAATAGCTACATTAACAATTAAAGCAAAAATAATTAGTACAGGAACTATAAAGAACACTGCCACAATCAACACTACTGTTGATAACATTGGAACTAATAATAGTTCTATAAGTATTGTTTCAGAAGAGATTCCAAGTCAAATCAGCACAATAAATGTGATTGGAACTGTTGATAACTCTGTTATAATTGAATCTATTTTAAAAGATAACAAGGGTAATCCTATTGTTAATAAAGAGGTTAAATTCTATGTTAATGGAGAATTTGTGGGAACTGCTATGACTAATGTAAAGGGTGTAGCTCGCTTTAGCTATGTTCCAAAGACAGTAGGTAAATTCACTTACACATCAATATTCACTGATCCAACAGGAGTTTATGGTGCTTCAAGATCATCACAATCCAATGTAATCGTAAATAAAGATAAAATTACTTTAGCACTTAAATTACCAACTGGTTATGTTGGAGATAAAAAAACAATAAAAGTCAAAGCTACAAATAGTGAAGGTAAATTAGTTCCAAACAAAAAATTCACAGTTTATATAAATGGTAAAAAAGTAGGTACTTACAAAACTAATAGTAAAGGTGAATTTGCTATAAAAACTACACTTAAATCTTCAAATAAATTACAAATTAAGTTTGCTGGAGATAGTAAATACGATAAATTGTCTAAAAAATATACATACAAAGCTAAAACTAAAGAGAAAACAATCACTACTGTTTATTATACTAAAACCAAGTATACTAAAGCTGTAAATTTAACTGCTAAATTAACTAATGGCAAAGGAAAAGCACTAGCTGGTAAATATATTAAATTCTATGTTGCAGGAAAATATGTTGGAAAAGCCAAAACAAACAAAAAAGGAATAGCTGTTTTTAAATATACTCCTAAGAAGAAATAATAATTTTTTATTTTTTCATCTTATTTTTATATTTTCTTTATTTTATTATTTTTTAGATATTTATTATTACTTATTTTTATATTTTCTTTATTTTATTATTTTTTAGGTATCTATTATTACTTATTTTTATCATTACTTATTTTTTCATACTAATTTTGTTATATTCTCATAATTTGTCATCAATGATAAATGACAAGATATTTATAAAATAATCTTTAATAAATTTAGAATAATATTGTCATCAATGATAAATGACAAGATATTTATAAAATAATCTTTAATAAATTTAGAATAATATTGTCATCAATGATAAATGACAAAATATTTTTGAATTTATTAGTAACAAATTTTAATTATTAATGTCATCAATCATAAATGACAAAAATTATATTAAATCTAAAAAATTATATTAAATTATATTAAATCTAATATTTTATTTTGTTAAAAATGTTTTAATAAAACTTATTGATTTAAATATAATAATTTTTAAATAATGAGGATAAAAATGATTTCTAAACATCATAAAAAAACCAAAAAAGAAGAATATCTAAAATTAGGTCAGATAGCTGATATATATTCTGGAGTTGTACTTAGTAGAATTAAATCAAATAATCCTAATGAGGACTCACATAAATATCATGTTATTACTAAAAAAGCAGTAAACAATAATTTCATGGATACAAGTCAATTTGAAGAGATATACACAAATAAAGAAATAGATGATAAATTCATAGCTAAAGATAAAACATTGGTAATGAAATTAACACCGCCTTATAGCTTATCAATAATAGCTTTCCATAGAGAAGATGTAATAATTCCATCAAATTTTGCAATAATTCATGTTAATAATGAATTTGATGAATTTTATTTATCTTATGTTTTAAACAGTAACAATCTTCGAAAACAAATAATTAAACTTGTTGAAGGAACACCTTTTCCAGTAATTAAGTTAGATTATTTAAATGATATTAAAATTAAAAAAATTGGTATTTCAAAACAAATTCATTACTCTAAGCTATTTTCATTATTAAATAAAAGAAAAAATTTATTAAAGCGAAAATTAGAAATTGAAGAAAATATCATTAAATTGACGATAGATTCATTATCATAATCAATTAATTAATAGTTATTAAAATTATATCTAAAGGAGATAAATAAATGATAGGTGGAGATAATATTGTAATAGAAGATCAGATATTATCAATAATTAATAAGTTTAAGAACAACATTGAGGAAGATGTTTTTGAAAATTACTTTTTAGGATTTATTTTTTACATGCATATGTCTTATGAGATGGAGATGTACCTAAACAATAAACTCAATTCATATAATTCAAATTTAAGTGCAGTATATGAAAAGAAAAAATATGAAAGTAATTTAAGGAAAGATGGAATTGATAATTTGGGGTACTTTTTAGAACCTAAATACTTATTTTCAAATATTATAAAAAAAACAAAATATCATAGATTAATAATAGAAAGTTTAGAAAAAGCATTTAAAAAAATAGAAGAATCAACTAAAGGTCAAATTAGTGAAAATGCTTTTAAAAACATATTTAAAGATATAGATTTACACTCACCAAAAATTGGAAAAAAACCAGAAAATAGAATTAAATTAATTACAGATTTATTAATTCAATTATCTCAAATAGATTTCAAAATAAATGACTCAAAATATATTTTTGAATATTTAATAGCTATTTTCCCTAAATATGCAGGAAGAATATCAGCAGATTCCCAAACTCCAAATCAAGTATCAAAAATCATGGCTCAGATAGTAGCCAACAGTAAAATCACAATAGAAAATGTTTATGATCCAAATTGTGGATCAGGAACACTAATGTTAGAGCTTAATCAAGAAACAAAAGTCTTAAAATTCTATGGACAAGACTCTAATCAAACAAATTACAATGTTGCGAGAATGAACATGATAATTCATAGGATTCCATATGATAATTTTGATATTAGAAAAGAAGACTCCCTGGAAAACCCAGCTTACATTGGTAAAAAATTTGAAGCTATCATTTCAAAACCACCATTCACCTCAAAATGGTCACAAGATCCTGATTTTATAACTGATCCTCGATTTAAAGATTATGGTATATTAGCTCCAAAATCAAAACCAGACTTCTCATTTATTCAACATGCACTATTCTATCTAAATAATAATGGTACATTAGCAATAGTCCTACCTCCAGGAATTCTTTTTAGAGGATCATCAGAAAAACAAATAAGAAAACAATTAATAGAAAAGAATTATTTGGATGCAGTAATAGGATTACCTTCTAACTTATTCCCTAAAACAACCACTCCAACAGTAATATTAGTGTTTAAAAAATCCAGATCAACTGAGGATAAAATTTTATTCATAAATGCATCAAAAAACTACAAGAAAAGCAAAAATCAAAACATAATAATGGAGGAAGATATAGATAAAATAATAGCTATTTATAAAAATAAAGAAGAACAATCCAAATTCTCTCATTTAGCTACTTTAGATGAAATTAGAGAAAATGATTATAATCTAAACATCTCAAGATATGTAGATACATTTGAAGAAGAACCATTAGATTTAGATGAACTCAAAAGCGAACTCAGATTTATTGATAGAAAAATAGACAATATTGATCATGAAATTAAAAGATATTGTAGGGAGCTTGGGATTAGGGATTTAGTGTATTGACAATATATTAATGAATCAGCTAATGTATTACTCAAAATAAAGCTTAATTTAAATAATTTAAAACTATCTATCAAATTTAGATACTTCTTTGGATTGATTTAGTTTTAGCATAACATTCTTTAAATATCCTATTGAAATTTTATTAGTTTATCTTTAATTTCATTCATATTCTTCATCTTTCCTATTTTTTAAATATTGTATAATTAAAATCTCATTGGGGGGTAGGGGACTATGATTTATAAAGTTTTTAACAATTAAAGAATTAGACAACCCTTTCTTGCCCAGTTTTTATTTCTTAAAAAGAATATTACTGTGAATGGTTCAACTGCTTTTAGTTTAGTTTTATTAGATTTTTTCTTAAGAATTCTATTATATGGATTATTATTTTAAATTAAATTTTTTATAAGTAAAAATAGAGTGTTTATTTTGTATAATATCTAAAAATTCCGTATTTTTTCTTTCAAATGCTTGAAAACAACTCTCTACAATCATATCTGCAAATTGTATTCCTAAATATTTAGCGGAATTATTATGGTATATATTAGAATTGTAAGTATAAATTTCTTTAGGTTTGAAAATTAAGATGAAAATGGTAAAATTCTACTTGAAGAATGAATAGAAGTTTTAACTATAGTAGAAAACCGATTTTTTGGCAATATTAATAAATTCCAAATAGCTTATTTTATTCTCTATATTTGAAATAAAGACATATTAACTAAATAAAAAAATATAATTATTGCCAAAAATTTTGTGCTTGACTATATTTTAGGTTTTTTATAACTATCCTAATTGCCAGTCTCAAAATTTCTTTTCAACAAATAAAAATATATAATATAAAAAACAAACTATGATAAATATGGATAAATAGGGGATTAAATATGAGTGTCATAAAAACTATAAAAATTAAAGATAGTATATTCCAAGACCTTAAAAAATTAGCTGAAAAGGAAAACAAAAGTGAAGAAACAATTATTAACGAATCATTGGAAAAAACAATTTCAGAAAATGAAATTTTTGAAAATAGAAAAAAATATCCTGATGGAATACCAATTGAAATTTTTGCTTCAGAATTTGGTGAAACTCCTGAAGAGTTTAAAAGAAGGCTTGAAAAAGTCAAAACAGAAGAAAGTATAAAAGTTGATATTAATGAGCTTAAAAAAGAACTTGACTTATAAACTCACTATCAAACCATCTGTTAAAAAATATCTTCTTAAGCTATCTAAAAAGAATAAAAAAGATGTTAATATAATTTTAAAAGGGATTGAGGATTTAATCAATAATCCATATAACTCTGACTTTTTAAAAGATAGTCAAGACAAAGAACGAAAAATCAGAAAAGGAAATTATAGAATACTATTTTTAATTTTTGAAGATGAAAAACAAGTTGAAATACTAAAAATAGGTAAAAGAAGTAATATTTACAAAAAATGAATATCTTTCATATCTGTGATAAGTCAAACATGAATTTATTGGCAAAAACATAATATTTGGTTCATTAAATAAAATGTCTTTAATCTCAATTTAAAGATTAATGAGAAGTATTTGGGATAGTGAAATTTTTCAAAAAATTGGTTTCATACTATTGTCAAGACAAGTTAATATTTGAGATAAGTTTATTTATTATTAAGTTATATATAATATACATGTCAAGGCGAAGTTTTGAGTTTAATGAGGATGATGAAAAATTTTTAATAGGCTTTGTTAAAAATTCGAAGGAAACATTAAGAGCATTTGTACT
>NZ_LWMT01000269.1 GCF_001639265.1 Methanobrevibacter filiformis | reverse complement strand
TTTCTTTTTTAACCATCTTTTTTAAACAAACATCCTCCTCATCATCAAGCTCTACTCTTCTCTGTTTCATATAGTATAATATGAATATCATCATATATAAATATTTTAAAATTAAGTTGTCATGACAGTAATGGGAGTAATAAAAAAATAAAGACTAATGATTAAAATAATAAAAAAAATAGCAAAAAGTTAAAAATAGCTATTAAATCATTAATGTAATCATTAATAACTATTAAATATATTTTAAATTAAAATTTAAATTAATCTTTAAGCTAATTTTATTTACTAATTCTAGTTAAATGTTTAATTTTTCAACTAAATTAAGTCGTGTTATTAAGTATTAGTTGCCGTGTTTGTTGAGTTTTTAACTCTCCAAAGGAATACTTCTCCTCCAGTCTTATTTGTATCAACAAACTCAAAAGAATCTTGACCAAAACCACTAAGGAAGTAAAGCTTTGTAAACATTGAATTCTCAAGCTTTGAATCCATTATAAGAGACATCATACTACCATTGAAATCCATGAGGTAAATTGTGTATTCACCTGATTTATTTACTGTCTCATTCTTCATTAACATTCCATCTTGGATGATGATTACTCTTTGAAGTTTAATAGGATCATAGGTAGTGTTATTATTTTGCAATATAATTTTACTATCATTTTTATATGCAACATCCACAGAAACATTAGTTGAATTATTTGCTGAGCCTTTAGAAACGTGCGTTCTTACAACATAAGCTGTAGGATCATTTGGACTTGCATCATATTTAATAGTTGTATTACCTGCTCCTTGTAGTGGTTTCTCACTGTAAGCTTGCATATATCTATATCCTGTACTATTTTTAGCATCGAAATCCCAACTACCAAAGTAACTCCACCAATATGATTTACCAATCATATCACTACTCATTACAAATATAACATTTCTTGGTTTATCTGGGTGAGAGTAGTTCAATATTTCATTTGTTTTAGGTTCTGGGATTTTATACTTATTCATCAGGATAGATTTAGCGTTTTCCTTAGATGTTCCTAAAGTATCTTCAAGGATTTTAACTGTTTGACCAGTATTGTTAGTATAGTTGTCTAAAAAGTCTAATCCCACATCTCCCGAAGTTGAAATCATTTTAAGAATACCTGCAGACAGCGTATCATTATCTTCCGTCAGAGCTTTTCCTATCCAGAATGCTCTTGGAGTATCCTGAGTACCTCCATCGAAGACCGTTTCACGATTTCCTGCTAATTCAAACACATACCCGAAATCCCACCAGGATGCAATAGATGTTTGGTTAGGTTCATTTTTATCAACCCAAGTCATAGAATTCCACATTGGATCTGAAGTACCTGGAACAATGTTTTGAGATACATTGTATGCAGAAGCGACTGATGGAACAACGAAAGCCAGTGTTAAAACAAGTACCACTGCAAATTTCTTAGCAACAGTCAACTTAGAATCACTTTTAGTTGAGAAGATTAAAGCTGTGATAATTATAAGGACTACTGCGGCTATGATTAATAATTGTAATGGAGCAAGTAAACCAATAATAGGTAGTTTCAAATTAATCAGAGGTAATGCAATTAAAAATACTGATATAACAGCAACAATCCATAATAAATAGTTATTATCTACTTTTTCTTTAATATAATTAGTAGCATAACCTACAAACAAACCTGTACACAATGTGACTGGAATAACAAGCATTTGTATAAATCTTGATCCTTGAGTAGTAGCAAAACCAGCTAATAAAATCCATGCTCCAAATAAAGATAGATACATGAGATCTATTCTTTTAATTTTAAGTATTTCTTTTATAGATCCTAATTTTTCATTGAAAAAGTCATTAACAAATGAATTAGAGGATTTATTAACTTTAAATTTCCTTTGAGCCTTAGGTGGTTTTTTATCTAATTTAAGAGATTTAACTACTCTTAACTTATACAATCTTAGCATTATAAAGAAAACAAATGCTAAAGCAGCTAAAAATGGAATTATTCCTCCAACCCCATTTACAACAGCATTGTTACTGGCTAAAAATGGAGCATATGTAGTACCCCCATCAAGGAAATTAGGAATTTGAAGCTCTCCAACAGATATTAAAACATTAGGATAATCTATTACAGTACTTAATGATGATTGAATGTTAACAGACCCAAATAATCCAGTAATACTTTCAATTACTGAATCAAAACCATGGAAATAAGTTAAAACCCCTAAACCAACAATAGCTATTAAAACTATTGAAAATAATTCCCTTTGGTTTACAAACCATTGCAATTTGTTAGAATATTCTTTAAATGGACTAAATAATTTTACTTTAAATATAAATGATAAAATTATAAACGCTACAATTGCTGCAACTAGAATTGCCCCATAGAACATATATCCTATCCAGGATAAGGAAAACAAGCCTAAACTAACTACAGTAAGTATTGCAAAGAGTATTCTATAAGCTAATTTGTCTGTTCGTATACTTTCTATGAAAAATATCACAATGAGCAGCGGGAATATCAGCGTGAACATATCTGTATCGAAAAACCCTGCGAATGTATGAGCAAAGTAGTTTGGTGAGAAAACTAATAAAAGTGCAGCTGCAATTCCACCATAATCATTAGTAGATCTCCTGACAAAGATAAATGCTGGAATAGCACATAATGGAGCTATTATAGTTGAGGCAAAAAATGCAACTTCTTTAATAGACATGCCTTCTCCAAAGTATTCAGCTAAGTAATGTAAAAATGAAGTTACATAAGCAATCATTGGAGGATAAACCGCCGATCTCCCCTCTGGAGCATATGATAAAGAATCCCACGGCGTTCCATTGACAATCTCATCTCCAAAGTGACCATGATCTAGGAAATCCTGAGTCATACGTAAGTTATAATATGAATCCATCTCACTGAAGTAAGGTAGACCAGTGTCATCCGTGAAATAAGCTTTTTGTTCTGCATTAAGACCATCATATAAGTTATGTGCATCAAATCTTATGAGAAAAGCCAATCCAAGGATGATTAATATTATAACTAACGATTTAGTTATAGCTAGTATTTTACTCTTATCCATGATATTAATCCTCCCTTAATTAACAATTATAATAATAAAAACCAGATAAATATTAAATTAAGAGAAATTTAAACTAAATGGTTAAATTACTAATTACCTTATTAATTGTTTTATTAATGATTTTTCTAGTTATTTTTGAATTTTTATTAGTTAAATTGATATACATTATTAATTGATACTCAATATAATTATTAATTGATACTCAATATAATTATTAATTAGTACTCAGTATAATTATTAATTATACTTAATAATCTATTATTATATTTAATAATTATTGTATTCTTTTAAACTAATTAATTTATATATCAATATCATATTAATAATCTATTATTAATGAATAATAGTTAAAGTATTAATATTTAATAGTATTAATATTTAATTAAAGAATTATTTTCAATTGAAGTATAATCAAAATATAAACACATTAAATATAAATAATATTTTCGCATTCCATAGTAATACTTTTTTTTAAAATTATAATAATTAAATTAAACTTGATATTTTATATAGTTTTCTTTAATTATATTAATATATTAAAGAAATATTTTTAATACACTGATTTCACAAAATAGAAAATTTTGCAAAATCATATCATATAAAGTTAAATCAATTTTTATAGATCATAAAGGATTTTGAAAAAATTTTTTATTTTTTCGAAATCAACACCTAAATATAAATATTTATTATATATAATTATATGTACATAAGTTATTAATATAAATTTATGTTTATGTCATTGAAATATATAAAATATTTAACAAAATTACGAATATAGTAACTTTTTCTATTGATTATTATAGAGTACAATAAAAATAATAAAATGTAAATGTGAAACATAAAATAAAGGAATATAAAAAACAGTGCTTAATACTAAATAAATAGCTAAATTTAAATGAATAACTAATATTAAGTTAAATAAATAATAAAATAATAAGCTATTTAAAAAATGTAAAAAATTATTCAATTTTATCCTTAAGTTCGTCTACAGAGCATGTAAAGCGACATTTAGGAAAACCCTCACAACCTACAAAGAAACCATATCTTCCAGATCGCTTAAGTAGATTTTTACCACATTCTGGACATTTACCAACTATTTCTGGAGCCTTATTTACAACATCTTGTTTTCCACATTTAGGATCAAGACAAGCTCTTTGTGGAGGTTTACCAAAAGAAATCATTGGTAAGCCGCATGTTTCACATTTAGTCTTTAAAACATTAGCTTTTTTAGGTAAAGAGTAGGTTACATTACAATCAGGATATTTAGAACATCCTACAAAATGACTTTTATTTTTTGGAGAATATTTAATAGTTAAATCCCCTCCACAATCACATTTTCCAACTATTCTGCTTTCCTGATATGCATCATAGAGTCCTTCACCTATTTTAGACTCATTTTTCTCAATATCTTTTAAAATAGATAAAACTTCAGATTTAGCACTTTCAATAACCTTATTCTTAGTTATTTTATCAGCCATGATCTTATCTAAGTCTTTTTCAAAATTACGAGTTAATTCTTCACTAGTTATATCTCTACAGTATTCTCGAAGTGTTTCAATTATGTTTACACCTAATTGATTAACCTCAATTTTTTTACCAGCGATATATTTCCGATCATATAATTTAGCTATTATATCTGCCCTTGTTGCTTTAGTACCTAATTCTCTTTTTTCAAGTTCTTTAACTAGAGATGCTTCATTATATCTTGCAGGAGGTTTAGTTTTCTTTTTTTCTGATGTAATTTTCTTAGATTTAAGAGTATCACCTTTATTAACCTCTGGAAACTCCTCTTCTTCAATTTTACGGTATGGGTAATGTTCTAACCACCCCATATGTGATACTCTTTTTCTTTTAAATAAAAAGCCTTCATCTGCAATCTTAACATCACATCTCATAGTCTGAAGTTTAGAATCATCAAAGAAAGTACTTATAAACCTATAAACAATCAAGTTATAGATTTTTGATTCCTCATCACTTAATTTACTTGGTAAAATTCCAGTTGGATGTATAGCAGGGTGTGCAGCGTCTTCTTTCTTACCTTCATTTGGTTTGAGCTTTGTTGGTAATTTGTCTATATGTTTTTTAAATACTTCGTTATTAGATAGTTGTTTAAATATTTTTTTAAATTCAAGACTTTCTGGCAACTTTTGAGAGGATGTACGAGGATATGAAGCATAGCCTTCAGTGTATAAACTTTGAGCAATCATTTGAGTTCTTTTAGGCGAAAATCCAAAAACCCCATAAGCTTCAGATTGTAATCCTCCGAGATTAAATGGAACTGGCGGGGTTCTGATTTTTTCTGTAATTTTAACTTTACTTACAACAGCATCTTTACCTTGACAATCTTCAAAAATCTTTTCAGCTATTTTTTGATCAAATATCTTACCTTTTACATGATCAGCTACAATATCTCCTTCTAAAATAGCTTTTATCATCCAATATGGTTCTGGAACAAATTTTTTAATCTCTTTTTCCCTATCTACAAGTATTGTTAAACTTGGAGTTTGAACTCGCCCAGCAGATAATTTTAAAAACCTATTTTTAGCAGTTCTAACTGATTTCATTAGATATTTTGAAATATTCACTCCAAAGAAAAAATCAAGAATATGTCTAGCAATCCCACTGTCTACTTGATAATTATCTAATTCAATCATGTTTTCATAAGCATCAAGAATGTCTTTTTTTGTTAAAGTTGAAAATTTCATTCGTGAAACATTAGCTAATGATTCATTACCACATGCATATTTTAATGCATTGAAACCGATTAAAGTTCCTTCTATATCATAATCGCAAGCATGTATGAATTTATCTGCACCTTTTCCAAATTTTTTCATTGCAAATACATAATCTTTAACATATTTCTTTGTTTTATCAGTTTCATATAATGGAACCCAATCTAAATCAAAGAAAACTTTTTCTTTGGAATTTTTTGGAGTTAAAGAATAAAGATGCCCCACAGCAGATAAAACTGTTGTTTTCTTACCATTTTCTTCAATTTCCCAATAAACAACTTTTTTATTGTATTTTTTCTTTACTGCTTTGGATGATATTGCCTTAGCTATTTTTTCAGAGGACTTTGGCTTCTCACAAATGATTACCTCATGCATTTTATCACTGATGCTCCCATCTATTTTAATACTATAATTCAAGAATTATAAATTTAACAATTAGTGATTCAAACGTATTTAATAAGTTAACATATAAATTTACAAATTTAATTATTATTTATTAACTTTTAATATATAAAGTGTGACCATATATAAAATCATGTATTAATTATGAATATTGTTTAGGAAAATAATAAAATCCTTCCTATTTTTATATTTAAGACTTATTAATTTTAAGCTTTAATTAATTAAAGATTTAATTAATTTATTACTTTAATTGATTTAGTAAAGATTTAATTAATTTATTACTTTAATTGATTTAGTAAAGATTTAATTAATTTATTACTTTAATTGATTTAGTAAAGATTTAATTAATCTAATGTTATATGATTTTTATTACAATAGCTAAATAAATCATGATAATGTATCTAATTAAATATAACTATTGCCTAAACAAAGGTACTTATAAATAATTAATAATAATTATTAATATAGTAATACTATTTAAATCTTATCTAGTTATTTTAAACTATAATTTTTGTATACCTCATAATTTTAACATAAACTTAAAAATTAGTACAAACATGAATAAAATTATTTAAAATGATAAATAACATTTGAATACTAATTCATAAAAGTAATATGATGTAATATAATATTAGATTAATATGAAATATTATATTATTACCATATAATATATTAGTTAATATAATAAATATATTTTGTGGTATGAATATTTTAAAAAAAATATAAATAATCTAGTCATAGGATTAAAAATTATAATATTAAAAATATTTAAAAAAAATGTTAAAAAAGTTAAAAACAAAAAAAAGTAAGAATTATGAAATAGATAGCTATTATATATTAGTTAAATATTTAGTTTGATAAAAACCGTAATATAATTTCAGTAATCATATAGAGTAATCATTATAAATATACATTAGCTACTTTAAATTCTCAATTTAGTGGTTAAAAGTTTCATTAATCTGTTAATCTAATTTGTATAATGAAACCTATTTAATCTTTGATGATATGATCAATTACATATTAAAACAATATATACTTGATAGAAATATGTTAACAAAATGAAATATAAATCATTAAATTAAACACTTAATATTAACATAGAGTCATGATTAAATTTAATAAATTACAAGTATTTAATTATTTTATTAACTTATATCGTGTTTTTGTAAAAGTAGAAGCTCTTCAGTTGTAAGTTTTTTACCTTTTTTGAATTTATCAAAAATGTCTTCAGCTTTTTCTTTCTCTTCACGATTTTTCTTAGCATTAAATTGTCTATCGTTGTTACTACTTCTTCTTTTAGGTCTAGAATTACCTAATTTCTTATTAATAACATGAATTTCACTTAAAACTATTTTAAATTCTTCATGCTTAGCAGATGCAGCTTTTCTTGATTTAACAAACAATTTGTGAGCATTATCAGCAGAAGTTCTGATTTCATCAGTTTCTCTAAAGTAAGTTAACATGTTTTCATGGAATTTCTGAGCATCTTCAGACAATTCAACAACTTTAGCATGATGTTCTTCAGATTCCTTTTTAAGAGCTTGAGCTTCATTTTTGAGTTTTTCATCTTCCTGAATCTCATTAAGTTGTTTACGAAGATCATTAGCATTTTTAACTAACTGGTTTTCTTTCTTAATATCTAATACACGAGTTTCGATAATTTTATCGATTTTAGCTATTTCGTTTTCGAGTTTAATCTTATCTCGTCTGCCAGAAGAAAATTCGAGCTTTTTAAGTTTATCATTAACTGCATCACGTAATTTTTTATTTTCTTCAACTGATTCGTTGATTTTATTACGTTTATCTCTGAATTCAATAGCTAATTTAAGACTTTCTTTTAAACTATCGTTTAATTCATCTCTTATTTTTCTTTGTTCTTTAGCCTCTTTATTGAATTCTTCTCTTTCAGCAGCTATTTGAGTTATAAGCTGTTCTCTTTCATCTTTTTGTTGCCTTACTTCTTTAGGATCATCAGATGCTACAAAATCAGTTTTTGGAAGTTCATTTCTTCTTTTTTGTTTTCTGTCTTGCTTTTTAAAATCTTTATCTTTACTAGATTCTGATTCTTCCACATTACTATCAATAGCTTCAGATTCTTCTACATCTGCAGTTTCATCTTTATCTACATCAGCTCCAGCATCATCCTCCGATTCCTCTGCACCATTATCCTCAGTAGCTTCAGATTCTTCTACATCTGCAGTTTCATCTTTATCTACATCAGTTTTAGCATCATCTGCAACAACATCAGAATCAGTATTTTCAGCATCATCTGCAACAACATCAGTCTTTGCAGTTTCAACATCTTCTACATCAGTTTCAGTTTCTTCCACAACAATATCATTTACAGCTTCATTTTCTTCGTCTTTTGCAACCTCAGCATCATTAACTGCTTCAGTAGCATCTATATTAGAACCAGATTCCTCTTCAAAATTAGATATAATAGTCAAAACCCCAGTTAAATCTTTATCTTCTAAAATAACGTCAGCTATTTCTTTAACAGCTGGTTTGGCGTTGAAAGCAACTCCTATTTCAGCAGCTTCTAACATTGAAATGTCATTAGCTCCATCACCAATAGCTAAACATTCTTCTATATTTATATTTTGATCTTTAATGAAATTTAGAAGAACATCAGCTTTAGAACCTTCAACTAGAGGACCAGTAACTTCTCCAGTTAATTTACCATTTTCCTCAATTAATGTATTTGTAAAAACATGATCAATACCAAGTTTTTCTTTTAAAGGGTTTGCAACTAAATCAAAGCTGCCACTTATTACTGCAACTTGAATATCTTGATCTTTTAATGATTTAATGGTCTTTTCAGCCCCATCCATCAAAGTAAGATTTTCTGCTAACTCCTTTATTTTTTCAACAGGAGCACCTTTTAAAAGTTGTACTCTCTGTTTTATAGATGTTTCAAAGTCCATATCACCTTTCATTGCCTGATCAGTGATTTCTGCAATTTTATCTTCAACGTTTACTAGTTTTCCTATCTCATCTATAGCTTCACCATTTATTATAACATTATCTAAATCAAATACTACAAGTTTAATCAATCACATCACCAATTATATTAAATCCAACTCGCTAAGTCTATCGTAGGCCCTTTCTACACCTAACTTAGCATCACCAAGGGTTTTAGCTCCAGTACACACAACTTTACCTGAACCAAATAATAATAAAACAACTTTAGGGTCTTTTAATCTATACACCAAACCTGGAAACTGCTCAGGTTCATATTCAGTATTTTCTAACTCTAAAGCAACAGATTCTAAATTTAATGTAGCTTCAAGGTTAGCAGAAGCAACTATATTTTGAATGATAATTTCGAATTCATGAGGTATTTCTGTGTCAATTGTCCTCATAAGGTCAACTGTCTTCTTAATAGCTAATTTAGAGTCATCGATGGATTTGGCGCCAGTACAAACTAATTTACCAGAACTAAAAATAAGAGCTGCAGTCTTTGGTTCTTTTAGCTTAAATACCAGACCAGGGAATTGTTCTCTGTTGAATTCAACGCCTTCGAGTGCCTTTGATATTTCAGTCAATACAATGTCTTTTCCAATGCTTGCAGAAGAAACAATGTTTTCTATTTTAATAGCAACATCTGTCAAGTTAATAAACCTCCCAATCAAAATTAAAAAAAGTAAGTAAAAAAATTACTTAATACTAATTACTTTTTATTTATATAGTATATAAACCTATTTAAAATACAAATTTAAAAAATTATAGAAATAGAATTATTTCATTGAATACTCATTATTTAATCAATTAAATAATTATTGTGCAGAATTATAATCTAAATACTGTCCATAACAAGTATAAAGCAAATAATATTTCATAATCATCTGTTAATTACCAGTGAAATATTAATAAATAGCTAAATCAAAAGATCATACCCACCTAAGCATTAATAATTAATCAACAATTAATAATTAAATATAGAGTTATTGAAATTACATTATCTAAATAAAAATCGATTAAAACTACTTAACATTTAATAACAAGCAATAACTATTAAAATTATGATGGATAATTATGATAAATAAGGAGTATATAGTAGTAACTTAAAGTAATTCTAATTAAACTACTAATTAGGTTTCATTAACTTATTTAAATTTATGAAAAATATTAGCATCAAATTAATTAACATTAAAAAATATATTTATTTACATTAATAAAAGTTTCTAATTAATAATATATTAAAATCAATATTAATATATTTAATATTTATAATAATCTATCCTAATCAATGATTTAAATATAATATAAATTAAATACATACTAACTCAAATTTAATAACATTACTAAAGTTTAAATGGGATATAATGATAGAAGTAGAAGTTAAAATGAAAGTAAATAATTTTAATTCATCTAAAAAAGAATTAAAAAAATTAAACCCTCAACAAGAACCAACAGAATACCAAGAAGATATTTATTTTGAAAGAGATGATATAGGTTTTGCAAAAAATGACAAAGCCCTTAGAATACGAAAAACCACCAAAAAAGATGAATCTGCAGTATTTGTAACATACAAAGGCCCTAAATTAGATAAATTAAGTAAAACAAGAGAAGAAATCGAATTAGGAGTTGAAGACTCAGATAAACTTAAAACAATATTTGAACGATTAGGCTTTTATGAAAATGGAAAGGTAAGTAAAGAAAGAGAAATCTACAAAGTAGAGAAATATGTTGTAAGTTTTGATAACATTGAAAATTTGGGCACATTTATAGAAATAGAAACAACATTAGAAGACAATTCTGATTTTAAACCTGAAGTAGACAATATCCTAAATTTATTTAAAAAGTTAGGAGTTGAAGGAAGTCCAATAACAACATCTTATCTAGAGTTATTAGAAGAAAAAAATAAAATTCAATAATTTTAATTTAATTTTCCAAAAATATCTCATGTTTTAACAGTGTTAATCTTGTTGTTTCTTTGAAAATATACCTATATTCTTTTTTCAATTTTTTATTGCTTTAATTCCCTTTTTTAATCTTTTTTAACGTATTTATAAATTGTTCATCCTATTTTTTATTTTTTGGTAGAAATTTTGCCTAGATATTGATTTAAACCAGAATTTTAGACCATATTACATTCTATTAATATCATACCAGTATTTTAACTAATATTTTAACTAATATTTGAGATCACATGAATAGTATAATAAAAAATTATATATAATATCATTTTAAAAATATATAATAATAAAATGTACTATTTTATATTTTATAAAATTAATTAGTATTAACTACAAAATTTAACATATACAGCAATAGTTTGATTGTTAATAACTTCTTGGTTTTTACTAAAAAATTATTAATTATATGTTAAAATTAAAAGATAGAGGTCATTAAATGAATATAAATAAAAAAATAGATAGTAAAAAATTAGTTACTTTATTTGTTGCTACAGCGATTTTTTTAGTTGTTTTATCACTTATTCCATCTGTAAATTTCGCAATTAGTAATGGTGATGGTTATACCTATGATGAAAGTAGTAACTGGCAAACTCAACTTACTGAATTAAACAACAATATCACTAGTACAAATAACACATTAAACTCATTGAATAATACAATAACAACAACTAAAGGAAAAAAAGAATCTTTAATAATAACATTAAATATTTCAAAAAGCAACATAGATAGTTTAGGAACAAGATTGAACATCACATCAACCAATCAAGCTAATGCTTTACAGAATTACAACACTGCTAAAACAAAAACAAAAACTGCCTTAAAACAATATAATGCTGCTAAAACAAAAACAAAAACTGCCTTAAAACAATATAATACTGTAAAAAATAAATCTACTACAGCCTATAAAAAATATCTTAAGCAAAAGACTAGTAAAAATAAAAAAAATTACAATACTCTTTTAAATAAAACTAATACCTTGGAAAAAAATTACAATACTCTTTTAAAGAAAACTAATACCTTGGAAAAAAATTACAAAACTGCAGTTACTAATGAGAAAAAAAATTTAACTGCATATAATAGTGCAAAAAGTGCATATTCCACTGCAAATTCTAATTATCAAAGAGGGTTATCTACCTATATCACTGATCTTCAAAACAGTGTAAGTAATTATCAATCTTATGATACAGCTACAAGTCAATATCCAACTGTAGAAAATGATTTATGGAACACTGAAGATTATGTAGATGACATTAACTTTTATTATAAAAATTTCCAAAATGAAGTGTTGACTAGCACTATAACTAATAATAATGAATATTCAGCCATATTTACAAATAATTTAACATCTATTGTCTTAGAAAACTTCCAACAAGATTGGGCTGATGGTACAGAAGAAAATTATACCTCTTACCGTGCTGCATTTTTAGATGCATATTTAAATGTTTTAAGTGATAATAATTTAAGCAACATTTACAATGCAAACTACACCACAAATTATGGTAGTGATGATTATACAAACTTATTTGTACAAGGCTTAAATTTATCCCAAGATTATCAAACTGTAATGCTTAATGCATATATGAATCTAGTTGTTGCAGTCTTTGGAAATAACTATACCGATGCTCAAAATAAAGCTTTTGAATCATTCACAACTAATTATTTCAGTTCATACTCAGATAAAATAAATACAGTTAATACAGAATTTGATAGTAACTTTGAAACTGCAGTTAATGGTCTTGATAGTAGAACATTACTAGATATAGTTTCTAATGCATTAAATGCAGGTAAAGAAGCAGGTAACGTAGTGTCTGGTCAAGAGTCTGGATCAGGAAATACAGGTATTTCACCACAGCTGTTAAGTTAAGGATTTAATCGATTCTATAGAATTGCCTTAAATTAAACATTGCTTCTTTATTTTTTTCTTATTTCAGAAACTTCTTCTACAATTGGTTCTATTTTTTCTTGGTGGGGTTT
>NZ_LWMT01000268.1 GCF_001639265.1 Methanobrevibacter filiformis | reverse complement strand
ACAGTGAACAATCCATTCAAAAATAATAATTAGAACATATAATTTAAAATATTAGATAAATAATTTAAAAATAGCTAAAATATTTGTTTTAAAGAATTAATTTTTGATTTAATCATGAAAAAACTATTTTAGTTTTCATGAAATATTTATATTAATTTCGTGATTATTTTTATTAATTTTTTATTACTCATACTATTAGTTTTAATAATAATACTATTCATATTATACAAAATTAATAATTAAGTAATAAATATGGTTTAAAGAAATAATTAAGAGTTAATTTAATAATTCTAAATAGTTATTAAGTAAATATGTAATAAATTTAAAAACAATGATTAAAAGATATAAAATAAATTTAATAAGTCTTTTTATTAATTTTAAAAGGATTTAAATCATATAATAAACGTTTAACTTTAATCAATAAACTTATAATATGATTCTTCACCACAGGACTTACAAATTACTTCACCATTTCTTAAAATATGTTTACCATCTTTTATAACTTCTTTACATACACTACAAAACTCTTTCTCCCTATTTTTACCAGGAACCATGATTTTATCTAATCTAATTTCAACATTTTGAATTTTAAATAATTTATCCTCAGGAGTATTTATAAACCTTTCAATCAGTTCTTCTTTACTCTCTTTCTTATCATTTCCATCTATTTTATTAGCATCAACATCAGTAACTCGTATTCCACGACCAGTAGATATTTGATAAAAAGTTGTTGCAAATTTACCATAATTCATAGACTTTAAAGTCCCCTTACCCAATGTACATCCTGTAACAACTTGAACAGCATCAGACATACATTTATCAATCTCTGTGAAAACAAGTAAATCTTTACTATCACTGCCTAATTCCATACCTAATGTTCTAAGAGCATACATAGACAGTTTAGTCCCAATAACAATACCCCCACATAAATGACCATGAAATGCTTTTACTTTATCTAATTGTTCTTTAAATTCTTTATCCATATACTCACCAATTAACAAAATAATATTAATAATAGTAATAAATAATTAAATAATAATACTAATAATAGTAATAAATAATTAAATAATAATACTAATACTAATAATAGTAATAAATAATTAAATATAGTTCAATATTTTAGATCACTATTTTAAATTTTCTTCCAATAAATAAGAATCCAATCAGGTTTTTCTAGTTTATTAACTAAACTACCATTATCAAGTTTAACTAAATTTTCTTCTAAAAAATTAGCTATTATTTCTCGTTCCAATCCTTTAGTTTCTCCAATTCGCCATTCTAATCTTTCAATAGCTTCTGTTAAGTTTTCATATTGATGAGAACTGTCACATTCTAAATTTATAACATTTGCATAAATTCCCATTTGATACAAGATAAGATAAACATAAATATAAGATAAAGACTCATGAAATGGACGATTAAGAAATTCAAGTGCTTGTTTAACAGCTTGATCTTTTTTAGGTCCAGATAATGTAAAATAAACTCCCTTTTTAGCTATTTTATTAAGTTCAGCTAATCTTTCCCCTATATCAGATACTGCATTAATAGATCTTGATGCAACTACAATATCATGAGAGCCTACATCCTCAAGTGTTATTTTTTCAATATCCTCTTCAATATATTCGATATTATTAATTTCTAAGTTCTCTGCTTTATTTCTAAGTAATTTTAACATTTCTTTTGACTTATCAAGAGCCGTGACCTTTTTAACCTGTTTTGCTATTTTTAAAGTAACACTACCCTCACCACAACCTAAATCCAAAACAGTCATGCCCTCATCAAGTTCAATTTGATTCACTAATTTTTCAGGATAATCATCCTTTTTTTCCCAATCCACAAACTTATGAGCAATATCATCCCAATTTTTATTCCTTTTTTTAGAATATTTACCTACATTATCTATCCAATATTGATTCCAATCAATTTTAAAAAGATCTATATTGTCTCTAATATTAATACCTCCTTAATAGCTATTTTATTCATTTGAATTTAATAAAAACTTTTTTTATGCTTTAAATACTTATTTCTTAGAACAATTCTTAATCAGACTTTTATTTCATGACGGAAATTTAGAGAATCTTTGATTTCTCGTTTTTTAAAAGTTTGAAAAATAATAAAAAATAATAGAGATAATAAAGATAATAGAAATAATAAAAAATAATGAATTCATTATTTCAATACAAAAAATTCACCTACATCTAATTATAACATGATTATTAATATATTAAATTATATTTATATCAACTTAACTTGAAACCAACTTAAAAACAATTTAGTAATAAAGTACGAAAATATGATACAGAGGGATTATATGGAAATAACCGAAGCTATAAGTATTACTAGTTACGAAAATGGGCAATTAAAAGAAAAAGAGGAAATAATAGCTAGTGATGAAACTATAAAGTTAATAATTAATGAAACATTAACTCGTAGTTTCTCAATTAGTCCAAGTCATTTAGCTGATTTTGCAAAAGGGTACATGTTAGGAGAAGGGTTAATAACAGAAACAGATAACATAGAAAAACTTGAAATTAATGGAAATGAAATAACTGCTAGAATAAATCTTGAAGATTTTGATATTAGAAAAGAATTAATGGTTGGATCTGACTGTTTTGGAGGTTGGAGATCTAAAATAGATTATATTGATAAAGTAGAGTCTGATTATGAAGTTAAAGCAGCTGAACTTCTTAAAAATATTGAATTACTTAGAGAAAATGCAGATACCTGGCAGAAAACTGGTGGAACCCATGTAGCAGCATTTGTAAACAATGAATCAAAAGAATTTATTGTTCGTGAAGATGTTAGTCGTCATGTAGCAGTGGACAAGGTTATTGGTGCTGCAGCAGAGAAAAAATTAGATTTTAAAAACTCATATATCATATACAGTGGAAGAATGCCTGCAGACATGTTAATTAAAATAGCTAGAGTGGGAATTCCCATTATAGGCTCCAACGCTGCACCTACAATCTCTGGTTACACTGTAGCTAATGAAGCCAACATAACAATGGTAGGTTTTTTAAGAGACAACCGGTTTAACATTTACACACATAAAAACAGGATAATTATTGAATAATCAACTGAGCAACATATCATACACCATATATTTATTAGACATATAACAATTTTAGTATAGAAAAGATACAAAAGTTAATTAACTTTGAAATATAAATATATGAATTGATATTCATTTAATTAAAGGATATGATAGTATTAGTAAAGAATTACCTAAAAACTATGTAAATATTAGAGAGAAGTTTGAAGAATATGGAAATATTTTAGCAGAACTTGGTAGAGTTGCTGATGAAGCAGGACCAATTGATAAGAAAACCCAACATCTAATAAAGTTAGCTGTTGCTGCTGCAGACAAATCTGAAGGTGGAGTTCACAGCCATACAAGACGAGCATTAGAAAATGGAGCAACAGAAGAAGAAATATATCAAACATTAATAATTATAACAAGTAATGTAGGATTTCCAACTGTAGCCGCTGCTATGAGTTGGGTTGGAGATATAATAGAAAAATGAATAAGATAAATCTAACAACTATTATCTAATAAATATTTACCTAATAATAATGTGTTAATAGTTAAATTTAATTTAACACTTTCAATTGATTTAATTAATTGATTAAATAATTAATAAGTAATTAAATAGATTAATAATTGATTAAATAATTAATAAGTAATTAAATGTAATTAAATAGATTAATAATTGATTAAATAATTAATAAGTAATTAAATGTAATTAAATAGATTAATAATTGATTAAATAATTAATAAGTAATTAAATAGATTAATAATTGATTAAATACTGTTATTCTAAAACATTATGTCTATCTTTCATATTTTTTTCTGTTTCTCCTGTTTTTTCCATTAGTTCTGCTATTAATCCATCAAGGAATATTAAAGAAGTTAATTCAAAGATAGTTCCCATTGGAGTAAGAGAAGAGTAGTTTCCATCCATTTGTCTTTTTACATAATCTTCCTCATCATCAGGAATACTTCTACCTTTTATAATGATTTTAGCATCGGATAATTTACCAACAGTAGATTTTGAAGAGGATGTTAAGGACAAAATTTTTGATCCTCTGCTTTTAGCTATTTTCACTGGAGATACAACTGACTTAGTTTCACCTGAACCTGAAATAGCGAATATACAATCATTATCATTAATAGCTGGAGATATTGTTTCCCCTACAACATATGTGTTAATTCCAAGATGCATTAATCTCATAGCAAAAGCTTTTGCTACAAGACCTGATCTTCCAGCCCCAATCACAAAAACCTTATTACTTGTGGTTAATATATCTACAAACTTAGCTATAACATTTTCTTCAATAAATTCTGATGCATTTTCAATATTTTCTAAAATATCCTCGATTGTTGTTTTCATTATCATGAATAAACCTTTTAAAACATTTGATAAATAAATATAAACTGAAATATGATTTAAATAAACTAAAAATTAAAAAGTTTTAAGTTTAATTATATCTAAATTGAACTATTTAACATTTTGCTATAACTAATTATTCATGTTATTTTAAATAATAACAACTTTTTTATTATAATTTCTAATAAAATTATTAATATGTAAAATATAAATATTATAATCACTTATATAATACTACACTTAATATGTATTTGAAATCAAAGTGAAAAATATTTAAAATTATATTTAATAGCTTTAATTTTAAATTATAAACTTTAAAATTTTTAAATGAAAATTTTACTATAAATTCCTGTTTTTCTTTATTTTCAAGACATATTAAACCATATGCTCGAAAATTAAACAAATATTCATAATAATATTCATGCTGATTTAATCAATTATATTCTTATATTGATTAACCTATAACTAACTCTATTAAGTATATACATTAATCGATACTGTCTAAATGGTTTATATTATTAATCATTGATAAACTTATAATATAAATATTTAATAACTAATTAAATATGAGAATGTTGAATTAAATGAAGTATGAAACTGAAATTAATATCAAAATTAATGATAAAACTTATAAACACAATTTATTCCAAAGTCTAAAAGTTTTATCCACTAATTATTCTCAAAGAAAAACTGCTGAAATTTTAAACATATCTCACAGTGTATTAAACAGAAGAATAAAAAAAGCAGAAGATAGTTTAGGGTATAAATTAGTTAAAAGTACAAATCATAGCTCTGAATTGACAAATGAAGCTAAAAAACTATTGCAAATATACGAAAAGTATGAGAATCGAAGTTTAGAATCTAAGAATATAATAATATGTGGAGGACATATTGCCTCAGGATTACTTGAACACCTGAGTAGTGATAGCCTGTGGGACATATCAATATATAGTAGTGATGATTTAAGTTCATATGATTTAGCTAAAAGAAATTTAGTAGATATATTAGCTCTTGATGATCCATTACTTGCTTTCAAAAATAACTTAGATTTTACCCCTATTGCTTACGATCATTTAGTTTTGGTTTCAAGTAAAATAAATAGTAATATAAACTCATTGAATGATTTAAATAATTGTGATTTTATTTCAGTCCGTGGAACTGCTCAACGTTTAGCATGGCAAACCTTAAATGACAATAACATAAAATTCAATATAAAAAAAGAAGTGAAATCACAATATGAAGCCTTTAAAATAATTAGAAATTCTAAAAATTTATATACTTTCTTAAATGCTAGTTTTTTTAAAGGAAATCCTATTTTAAAAAAGGAAACTATGCATGTAATTAGTATAACAACTTTTAATAATGATAAAACTGGTATTAGCGAGTTTATCAATGATATTATCGAAAATAAATCTAAAGAAATAGCTAAACAAGGATTCATACCAGTGAACTAAAATAACCCATAAGTAATAATTTATACACTGATTTCTAAAAATAGAAATTTTTTTCAAAATTCTTTTGAAGCTATAAAAAACTGATTTAAGTGTTCATAATGAGATTTTGCAAAATTTTCTATTTTTTTAAATCGAAGATTTAAAAATTAGATAAAAGATTTTTTATCTTTTATCGTTTTGCGAAATCAGTGTTTAAAAATATTAGAGTAATAACCAGTAAAATAATAACTATTTAACCTAAATAATAGAATAATAGCTATTTAACTACTTTTCAATCTTATAAATTACATAAATAGGATATTATAATATTTATATATGTAAACGTGGTGTTTTAATGAATAATCCAAGAGATTTACTTGTAATAGGACATACTGCATTAGATTATATAATTAAAGTTGAAAACTTCCCATCAATCAACTCCTCAACATCAATAGATAACTTAAAAAACTTACATGGTGGTGCAGCTGCTAATGTTGCTGTAGTTGGAGCAAATTTAGGATTGAAAACCTCCTTAATATCAGCAGTTGGAGGAACATTTCCAACATCAGAGTATAAAGAAAAACTAAAAAAATTAGATATAAATACTGATAACATGATTGTTGTTGAAGATGAAAGTACTCCTACAGCTTTCGTTTTAACTGATAAAAATGATGATCAAGTTAGCTATTTCTACTGGGGTGCAGGAAGAGAATTTGCAAACTCCAAAGTTCCACAGATTGCATTCAGCAATGTGAAAGCAGTTCATTTAGCTACAGGAGACCCTGATTTTAATTATAGAGGAGGACAAATAGCTAAATCTTTGAACAAAATAGTTTCATTTGATCCAGGTCAGGATTTACATATGTACACAGATGAAAAATTAAAAGAGGTTTTAGGAAACTGTAATATCCTCTTTGGTAATCAATATGAAATTGATTGGATTTTAAACAGATTAAGTATAGACATTAAAGAACTTAGATATCTCGGACCAGAAATAATTGTTAAAACATTAGGAAAAGATGGAAGCATAATCTATCAAGAAGAGGAAATATTTGTTGAATCAATTTACAGACCTGCAGTGGATCCAACAGGAGCAGGAGATTCATATCGAGCTGGATTTTTAAGATGCTACCTCCAAGGTCAGGATTTAAAAAAATGTGGAGAATTTGCATCAGCAGTATCATCATTTATTGTAGAAGCTGAAGGATGCCAAACAAATATTCCTACAGTAAAAGATGTGAAAGATAGAATAGCTAATAAGTAAATATTAAACACTGATTTCGCAAAACGATAAAATTTAAGAAAATCTTCGATTTTCTAACATTTAAAATGGATAAAAAATCTTTTATCTAATTTTTAAATCTTCGATTTAAAAAAATAGAAAATTTTGCAAAATCTTCTTTTAGGTACTTAAATCTGATTCGACACCTTAAATTGAGAATTGGGAAATTTTCTATTTCCCAATTCAGTGTATTAATTCTTATTTTCCAAACCAGTCTGTCAAACTCTTTTGTTTTGTGTTTAAATTTTCCATTTTCTTAATTGCACCTTGAAGTCTGTCTTTTGAAAAATCATGTTCATTGCACATGAAATTTTCAAGCCCTTCAATGTCAACTGAGTTCCATTTGATGTTATAATCATGATTTATTTCTGGATTTAAAAATAAATTTCTTAATTCATCTAAATCATGCTCAAACTCAATATCTTTCTCTTTCATATATTTTTCAAGAGTATTTGATTTAATTATTTTAATTGCTCTTTTTGCACCGATTCCTTTAACTCCTTTGTTGAAATCTGTTCCTACAAGTAATGCTACATCTACAAGTTGTTCCCTTTTTAATCCTAATTGACTTAATGTCTTCTTAAGGTCTAAATACTCTAATTCAGAAAGTTTTCCACTAATGGTTAGGTTCCTTACTATTTTTTCTGAACCAAATAAAAGACAATCATAATCTTGAGAAGAAACTGCCCATGCTTCGTTGTTTCTAACCAAATAGGTTGCTTGAGCTTCACCTTCACTAAATGATTGAATGTATGGAATTCCCATGAAATCCATTAGTTTTTTAGCAGAATCAATAATATATGGTGACATTCTAGAAGATCTTGATGCGAATTTACGGGCTTTCTCCTCATCTCCTTCTTCTAATGCCTCTTTCCATTTTTGTTCAGCTTCAGCTCTAACTGCACGTCTTTCTTTTACAGTGGTATCTTTAAATTCAGGAGGTTTACCATCAAAGACATAAATAGGCTTTATTCCTTTTTCAACAATAGATGAGGTTCGATATAGTAGTCCAGTTAAGTGAGAAGTGATATTTCCCCTACTATCTGTAAGTGGAGTTCCATCCCTTTGTCTAATTCCAGATAAAAACTGATAAAGTGTATTTGCAGCATCAATAGCTATTATTTTTCCTTCCAAATCCTTTAAATTAATTTTTTGAGGTGTTACTATGTCTTTAAATTTTACTCCCATTCTATCACCAATAAATAACATGAATATTTAAATAGCTAAAATACTCAATAGCTAATCAAATAATAATTAATAATTTAATAATAACTAATAATATTAATCATAACTTTTAGTGAAATAATCAGTTGGAAATGTTTCTTTAATCCAAATCAAAACTTCTCCATATCTTATTATTACATAATCCCTTGTTAAAAGCTCAGCATCTGTTTTAAAAAGTTCAGTGAAATCATTGTTAGTTGGTTCAATAGATACATTTTTAATTTCACGTCTTGATTCAACATTATATTTTCGAAGTATTCTTCCAATTGGAATATCTGCACCAATTAAGTCTTTTTTAAAGTTTTCATCTAATCTTTTAATAGGAATATATGATATTGCATGAATTAAAGGTTTATCATCTTTATACATCAAAACAACGCGAAAGTTAACATCCTCTCCTTCATTTATATTTAATAGATTAGCTATCTCAGATGTTGCTTTTCGAAATTCTTGAATTAATGTTTTAATAGCTATTTTACCATTTAAAACATCTAATATTGTAGTTACAGAACCATCTGTAGCTAAAAGTATTTTTTGAGTATTGGATAACTTAATATTTTCATTTTCCAGCTTAGCTATTTTACCTAAAATAGTTGCATCCGTCTCTTTTCCATTCATTATATCTTCCTCATAACATATTTGGAGGTAATTATTAAATAAAAAAAGTATTAAAAAAGTATTAAATTAGCACTTAATAGTATTTAATTAATTAATATTTACTATATTAATTAGTATTTAATAATTAATATTTATAATAAGTAATTAGTAGTTAGTTAATATTTAATAATTAATTAGTATTAATTAATATTTATTTAATGATTGGCTGATATTTTCGGGATCTTCAATGTATCCACTTATAGCTGAACTTGCAACTACATAAGCATTTGACAAATACACTTCAGACTCTGGATCTCCCATCCTGCCTTTGAAATTCCTATTTGTAGTTGAAATACTAACTTCTCCAGCAGATAAAACTCCCATATGCCCACCAAGACATGGTCCACAACCAGGATTACATACAATTGCTCCAGAATCAATGAAAGTTTGAATATATCCTTTTTCAATAGCTATTTTATAAATTTCTGCTGAAGCTGGAGATATTACAAGCCGCACATCATCATGAACTTTATTACCATCTAAAATCAAAGCTGCTTGTTTTAAATCCTCAATCCTTCCATTAGTACATGATCCAATAAATCCTTGATCAATGTGTGTCCCCAATACATTTGACAATGGTTTAACATTATCTACATCACTAGGACATGCTATTTGAGGTTCTAATTCACTAACATCAAATACAAACTCTTTTTCATATACACTATCTTTATCTGATTTAAAAATATTAAATGAATTTATTTTTTTCCCTGTTCGATTAGATAAATATTCTAATGTTGTTTTATTAGGTTCCATTATTCCATTTTTAGCTCCCATTTCAATAGCCATGTTACAAATAGTCATTCTACTAGAAACATCCATATTATCAACAGTATCCCCACAAAATTCAGCTGACTTATATGTTGCTCCATCACTACCAATATCCCCAATAATATTTAAAATAATATCCTTGGAAGTAGTTATTCCATTTAATTTCCCAGTTATTTCTATCTTAAATGCTTCAGGAACCATAAACCATGTTTTTCCAGTCGCATAAACCATAGCTATATCTGTTGCACCCATTCCAGTGGAAAATGCTCCAAAAGCTCCATAAGTACAGGTATGAGAGTCTGCACCTACAATTATCTTTCCAGGCTCAACAAGTCCCTTCTCTGGTAATACCTGATGACATATTCCTTCACCATGACTATAAAGATTAGTAAGATTTTGCTTTTTAGCAAATTCTCGTGCAACTTTTTGAAATTCTGCAGATCCTATTGTGTTTGCTGGAATTGCATGGTCAAATACAATAGCTATTTTCTTATTATCCCATACTCTATCTGCTATTTTCTCAAATGTTTTAATTGCTGGAGGTGAAGTTCCATCATGAGACATACACAAATCAATATCTACTTCTATTATTTCTCCAGGACTTACCTCTTTGCCATAAGCATTGGATAATATTTTTTCAGTTATATTCATTTTAACACATGTTAATACTTAATTAAAACTGATTTATGGATATAATCAGTTATATAAATAATTATAATTAGTTATTTACAATAATATAATTAATGAAAATTGCATTAATACTAACTCTATTATTAATAATAATTATAATAATAGTTAAGTTTAATTTTTTATATAATAAACTATAAAATTGTTTGTAATTTTGGTAATTCTTATATTTATTTATAAATTATTAAAAGCAGTGTTTCATATGATTTAAGGATTATGATTAGTCTTTTCAAGGAGACCATCCAATTTCTCATACTAATCCCAGGATTGTATTAATTTTATATATTTTATATATTTTATTCATATATTTATTTTTTATTAATAAAATTAATGATTTAATATAAGAACAGATTATCTTTCTAAATATTAGTTATAATTAGTATAATTAAGAATTTTATCTACAATATCTAAGAACACCTCATCTGTTATGTATTTTCCATTTTCCCTGACTGTTTTAACTTCTTTAACAATTTCTTTAAGCTCTAAGTCATTTAGAGTGAAATCATATTGCTTAAGTTTAGCTTTTACTGCACTAGCCCCAGAATGTTTTCCAAGAACTAAATGTCTCTTTTGACCAATAAGCTCAGGTAAAAATGGTTCATAAGTAAGTGGTTCTTCAATAACAGCATCTACATGTATTCCAGATTCATGCCTGAATATATTTTTACCAACAATTGACTTATTATCTGAAATTGGTATTTTAACATGTTTTTCAACAACTTTAGAAAGATTTTGAATATTTTCAAGGTTAAAACCCAAATCAACACCATAAACAATTGTAAGAGCCATTACTAACTCTTCAAGTGAAGTATTTCCTGCTCTCTCACCTATGCCATTTACTGTTGTTGAAACAGCATTTCCTCCAGCTATTAAACCAGCTATCGAGTTTGAAAGAGCCATTCCAAAGTCATTATGGCAGTGCATAGCTATTCCTGTTGTGATATCTTTTCTAAGTTCTCTAACTAAATAATCCATTCCTTGTGGACTTATTGCACCTACAGTATCTGCAATATGAACCCTATCAACACCATAGCTTTCTGCTTGTTTATATATAGTTTTTAAAAAGTCTAAATCTGTTCTTGTGGCATCTTCAGCTGAGAATGCAACAAATAAATCATGTTCTTTCGCATATTCAACTGCATTCATACTAATAGCTAGTGCTTCATCTCTACTAACTTTCATTTTGTGTTTTAAATGGATATCTGAAGCACCCATGAAAGTAATTATCCCATCAACATCACAATCAAGTGCTGCATCAATATCTTCTTTTTTAGTTCGAGCAAGAGATAAAATTTGAGCATTTAATCCCTGACTTGTTATTGCCTTAACAGATTCTTGTTCACGCTTTGATACAATAGGAAATCCTGCTTCAATTTGATGAATTTTAAGTTTATCTAATTCAATAGCTATTTCAAGCTTTTCATTCTTTCCAAGACAAACTCCAGGAGTTTGCTCACCATCTCTAAGTGTTGTATCATATATTGTTATTTCTTTAGGAAATTTGATTTTTGCTTTCTTGTTATATGGGCTTATAAAATGCTGCATTAATCCACACTCACAATAAATTGAATATACTTTATTTCAATATCATGAAATTAAATTTAATATATTCAATAGCTATTTAAAAGATAATTAATATTTTTTACTTAAATTTAAATACAATGAATAATTTATTTTATATATACTCCATATGTAATTAAGTGTTATACTATTATATTTGAAAAGATTTTAAAATAACTGTTAGTTGATTAACATTAATATATTTTTTTATGTATTACCATAATTAAACTTATTAATAAAAAATATTGATGAATTACATGACATATTTTAACTACATAAATAATGGAAAAGGTCCAACTAAATTATTTGTTGGAGGATTACATGGAAAAGAAGGATTAACTACTATTAAATTAATAGAACAATTAATACCCAAAGATTACAATAATGGAAAATTTTATAAATAACAAAAGCAGAATAATTAGTAATATTTAAAGTCAAGAATTGCTTGTTTGAATTAAGTTGAACAAGGAATTTATCAAATTAACAAATAAAGGAAAATAAGTTTGACACATAGAGATATATGGTGGGTTGTTTCATGTTTAATTTAGATTTAAAATGGAAAAGTATTATTTTTTCTATTTTATGCGTTCCTCTTTTAATTATAGTGTTATTATACTATTATTATTTTCTAGGATTTCCAGATAATTCTTGGTTTTTAAATCAAACTTTTATCAATAATTGGTTTTATATTATTTTTTTAATCTTTATTCCATTACCTTTTCTTGGAGTAATGTTATCAGAAATTGGAAGTTTAGAAAAAGGTATTGTATTTTTTATTTTTCTATTTTTAGTATTTGATATAATTCAATACAGTCCTCTTGGACTAGATTCAGATCAATTATTCATTACTCTTATTTTAGCAGCATTCATAATTTTTTCACTTGATTCAATGAATTTTTCTATTAATTCAAGGAACAATTCTCCAAAAATTCCTTTAAATAATAATCAAGTGGTTTTTAACATGACTCTAATTATTATAACAATTATTTGTCTTTTTGCATCTTATATAACCGATATTTATTATATATTTCTAACTATAGATTATATTCTTATTATTATTCTAATTTTATTAGTTTTATATAAATATAGAATAAAAGAGATGTTATGATTTATACTAATTAATCAGTGAATAATTGAATATAATAATTTAAAAATTATCATTTGTTTTAAAACTTTATTTTTCTGGACTATTGTCTCGACAATTTAATTTTTATGATATTCATATGTTAATATAATATTTGGATAATTTTTTATCAGCATCGTTTTTAGTGAAATTCCATTTTATTTTGCATTTATTTTTATTTCTATTATTCTTATA
>NZ_LWMT01000267.1 GCF_001639265.1 Methanobrevibacter filiformis | reverse complement strand
TAAAATAGAATTTTATTAAATATTCACGTTTATTTTTATAATATTATTTATTATAATTCTATAAATATAATTTTAAGTTAATTAACAAAATTTAAAAACTTAGATTTTTGAATTGTTGCACAGCCTTCTAAACATTAAAAAAATAATTGATAGATAAATTACTAATATTTTAAATAATATTAAATGAGTAATTTAGAATATTACTTGAATTTGAATATGTATTATTTAGAATATATTCAATTCCGTATATATTCAATTTTAGATATATCCATTTTTGGACATAGTTATTTTATGACATATTATTCTATATAAATCTTTCTAAAATTGGAATATTGATGAATATTGATATATTGATATATTTAAATATAAAATGAAACTTATTGAAAAATATAATTAAAAATATAAGGAGAATTATTATGAAAACATGCATTGCTTGTGGTATGCCTATGAAGAAGCTTTCAGATTATCCTAAAAATAATGAAGATTTGGATTATTGCATCCATTGTGCAAAAGAAGATGGATCTATCCAATCATTTGATGAAATAAAAGAAAAGTTAACTAATTTTATTATTAAATCTCAAAATTTAAACAAAGAAGATGCTTCTAAAATTGTAGAAAATCAAATGAAAAAACTTCCAGCATGGAAAACTTATTTTAAATAGAAAACTTTTATTTATCTATATTAGGAATATAGTTCCTTTAATTTAGTAAATTTTAGATAATTTCAGTTTATTTTAATGAATATATAAGATAATTAATCCTACCTAAAATACTACTATGATTTAATAAATAATATTCTTATATTTTACACATTATTATTACAAAAAGAATTAGTTAAGATATGTATTAATAATTATAAAATATGTAATAAATAATACTTAATAATGTCAGAAAATGTAATAATAATTAATTAATAACAATTCAAGAATATGTAAGACAATAAAAAAATTTATAAATTAAAGACTTTCCCCATTTACTTCTTTTATTTTACATTTAACATCTGTTATAAAACCATCATCAATATATATGTCTTTTAATGCTAGAGCCATGAGTTTCACACTACCACCATATGCAAACCAGTATTTTTTCCTGTTAATTTGTTTAAATGCTTCTTTAATTAAAGTATCAAGTGTTTTATTTTGGTCTTCTGTATACTTCATTTCAACAATGATTACTTGTTCTTTCTCAATATTGTTAAGAACAAAGTCTATTCTTCCATCTTCTATTGTTTTTTCTTCTATAATTTCAAAATCCATTACTCTTGCCCAAGTCGAAAATACCATAGAGTAAAATTTCCATTTCTCTTTATTATCTTTACTTAATCTAAGATAATAAGGTATTTCCGCAATAAAAATTCTTAATTTTTTAGATAGTTTCTCGCAATTACTATTAATAATATCATCCCAAATAAGTTCTTGGGATTTTTTAAACATATTTTCAACTTTTTCCTCATATAAATCTATAAGATTATCCTTAAAACCTGTTTCAACTTCAAAATTAGGAATTCCTAAAGTGTAATATATTCTATTATTTTTATCAGTGTATTTCTTTTTAATAGTTAAATAACCAGATTGAAACAGTACAGGAGTAATTTTAACAGATAATGGATTATATTGCTCTAATTCTGATTTAGTAATATTTATTGGTTTAAAATAATTAATATTAATTTTTTCACTTTTTAACATTTTAACTAAAAAATTTGGTGTTCCAGTTCCAAACCAAAAATCAGAAAATTCTTCATTAGTCTTTGAAAGTGATGATAAAGTAGAGTAAGGATTAAAAACTCTATTTTCGCCATCCCAGGAATAACCATCATACCAACGATTAATTTCATCTAAACATTCACTATAGGTCATTTCCTTTTTATTCGCTAAATTCTCAATATAATCATGTAAATATTCTTCTAATTCATTATGACTTATACCACAAATTGTTGAATACTCTTTTGATAAAGTAATATCAGTTGGATTGTTTAATTTAGAAAAAATTGATGTGTGAGCAAATTTACTAATACCTGTAATAAAAATAAATCTTATATAATCATCACTAGATTTTAAAGCATTATAAAAACTCTGAAGAGTCTTGCGAATATCATTAACTATTTTTTCATCACCAATATTATCTAAAATAGGCACATCATACTCATCTATTAAAACTACAACTTTTTTATTTGTAGTTTTATATATTTCCCTTATTAAGACTGAAAAATTGTAATCTACAGGTAAATGTTCATTTAAACTTATATTATACTCTCGAGCAATATTATTGATAGTATCTGCAAGAGTTAATTTTAATAATTCATTAGTTTCACTTGAAAGATCACTTATATCTAAATGTATTACTGGGTAAGATTCACCCCAATTCCATTTATCATAAACATATAATCCTTTAAATAAATATTTATTACTTAAAAAGAGATTTTTTAAAGTATTAATAAGTAATGATTTACCAAACCTTCTAGGGCGAGACAGAAAATATATTTTTCCAGAACTAACAATGTTAAAAATATCCTTGGTTTTATCAACATAAAGATAGCTATTAGTTCTTATATCTTCAAAAGAGGAAATGCCAAGAGGCAGCTTTTGTAAATTGTTTTTCATGAAAATAACCTTCATTTTAAATAATAAATATTCTGTTTTTCAATATACTTATAATTATATGTTATAGAAAAACATGTGTATTATAGTGTATTATAGATAGTTTTAATAAATAAAAATAAATAAAGGATTTATTAAGTTAAAATATGTTAAAATATGTATTTTTAAGTTTAAACTTTAGATAAATGGAAATATTAATTATCCAATTCATATTATCTCTTAATTTATTAATATGTATTTTAAATCATTATAAAATAAAAAATAGCTATTTAAAAAGGAACAAATAAATAAGTAATATATTTAAGTTTAAAAAAATATATTTGTATTATTATAAATTTTTATAAAGATTATTATAAAGATTATTATAAAGATTATTCATATTTACAATTAATAAAAGCATTCTTCATGTTTAAAATGCTTAAATTTTGGAATAGCTTTTGTTCAAACTTTTATTTCCGAAGGAAATTTAGAGAAATCTTTGATTTCTCGTTTTCAAAAGTTTGTTTCCAATTAATAAAGTAATTAAAGATAAAAATAATTAAAAAATATAGCTAAAAATTAATTAAAAATAGTTAACAATAAAATAATCATTATAATCAAAAATTTACAGGATTAACATTAAATAGGGTGTTTTAATGAGCATTATAGAAAAATCACAATTAATTAAAAATCAAGAGATTAAAGCAAGGGATAATGTAGAAAAATTCATAAATATTATTGATAAAAAAAATAATAGTATTAATGGATTTTTAGAGGTTAAAGGTGAAGAAGCATTATCTCAAGCTCAAAATATCGATTCTAAAATAGCTAGTGGAGAAAAAGTAGGTAGTTTAGCTGGACTTGTTTTTGGAATTAAAGCAAATATTAATGTAAGTGATTTTACAATATCTGCAGCATCAAAAACCCTTGAAAACTATATTGGTAGCTATGATGCAGCAGTTATAGAAAATATTAAAAAAGAAGATGGAATAATCATTGGAATAACTAATATGGATGAGTTTGCAGCAGGAAGCTCAACAGAAACATCTTACTTTGGTACAACTGATAATCCTGCAGCACCAGGTCATGTTCCTGGAGGATCAAGTGGAGGGAGTGCAGCTGCAATAGCTAGTGGAATGTGTGATATTGCACTTGGATCAGACACAGGAGGTTCAATAAGAAATCCAGCATCACACTGCGGAGTAATAGGATTCAAACCAACTTACGGTGCTGTTTCAAGACAAGGTTTACTTGATTTATCTATGAGTCTAGACCAAATAGGGCCACTTTCAAATGATATTTCAGGAATAGCTATTTCACTTAACACTTTAATAGCTAATGATCCATTAGACTGTACAAGTTTAAAGTGGAAGTCTCCAGACTTTACAAAAGCCCTTGAAAACACTCCAGAAGATAAGATTAAAGGTAAAAAAATAGCTATTTGTAAACAATTTAGAGAAGTAACTGATGATAATATTAACAATATAATTGATAAACAAATCGATAAATTAACAGATAATGGTGCAGAACTTGTTGAAGTGAGTTTTGACTATATTGACATCTGTCTTCCAACTTACTACTTAATAAACTATGTTGAGTTCTTTTCAAGTACAAGAAAGTATGATGGTCGAAAATATGGTTATAAAATTGAAGAAGCATGCGGAGATGAAGTTTTAAGAAGAATTAAAATGGGCTCCTACATATCCCAACAAGAATTCAGTGGAAAATACTATAAAAAAGCATTACAAGCACGTTCACTTATTAGAACTGAAATTAATAAGCTATTAAAAGATGTTGATCTTATTGTAGGTCCAACAGTTCCAAAATTACCTCATAAAATTGGTGAAAAACTTGAACCAATGGAAATGTACGCTTACGATGTATTAACAGTAATAGCAAACCTAGCAGGAATCCCTGCAGGAAGTATAAAAGCAGGTCAACACAATGGGATACCTGTAGGATTACAGATCCAAGCTAAACCTCAGGATGATTATAAAATCATAGAAGCAATGGATGCTGTTGAGAAATTATAACTCAAACTTTTAAAACGAGAAATCAAAGATTTCTCTAAATTTTGAGAATTATAAAGACTAGCAATTATGAAAAATTAAAATTATTCTTTATATTATTCTTTATATTATTTTTTATATTATTTTTTATTCTTTAATTAATTTACATCCTATTTCACTATCCTTAAATACAATAGCTCCTTTAATTATATTTTTATTTTTGTATTGTCTCCCATATTCTTGTGTTTCTATTTGATTTAATGCTTCATTTATCATGTAATTAATTGAGCTTTTGCTGCTTTGTTTAAACTCAATTATTATTACATAATCATCTTCTTCTATTATAAGATCCGCATTTCCTTTATAGCTATGGACTTCACTATGCACATGTAATTTTGCAGTGTATAATAACATGAAGACTAGTACATGATAATATCTTTCGTCATTTCCTCTTAAATCACTAGGTATTGGTGATAAGTAGTCTCCCAATGTTTCTTTTATTTTCATGCAATTAGCTTCAATTGTATATTTTAAAAGTTTTTTTGCATAATCTAGAACATCATACAAGGGTATTTTAGAGTATTGACTTATTAGATTTTCAAATAAAGCCGATTTCACCTCATAATTTGGGATTCTTAAATCATAAAACTTTTCATCTTCTTTTGTTTCAATATTGTTTATTGTAAGATATCCTGTTTGAAATAATAATACTTCATCCTTTATATTTGAAGTAGTTGGGTTTTTAAGCTCATTATCTGTAATTATATTTGGTTCTGCAATAGATTTAAGATCATATCTGTTTAAGGGATAATCTACCAATACATTAGGTGTTCCTGTGCTAAACCAGTTTTTAGAAAACTCACCATTCTTAAAACATAATAATGTGGAATATGGATTATAAACTCTTTCCCTACCATTCCAACTATAACCATTATAAAAAGTTTTAATTTTAGCTATAGTCTCGCAGTTCGAAATATTAAATATATTAGATAGCTTTCTTATGTAATCAGAAAAATTATCCTCTAATTCTTCCTGAGTATACCCACATATTGAGTTAAACTTATCAATAAGAGTTAAATCATCCACACTATTTAATTTCGAAAAGACAGACACCTTAGTGAACTTTGATACACCAGTTAAAAATATAAATTTAATATACTGATCATTCGTCTTCAAAACTTCATAGAAACTTCCTAGTTTAGACTGAATTTTATCTAAATCTTTGTTTTTGAGATTAGATATAACTGGTTTGTCATATTCGTCCACTAAAACAACCACATTTTTATTTGTTTTACTGTATACTCCAGTTATTAAATCTGTGAATTTCTCACTTAATCTTTTACTATGTATTTCTATTTGAAAATTTCTAGCTATTCTCTGAATTCTATCATCTATAGTATCTTCTAATTCATTCACAGTAGCATAATCTTCTCCAGATAAATCTATATGTATTACAGGGTAGTTTTCTTCCCAATTCCATTTATCATAAATGTATAGTCCTTCAAAAAGCTTTTTATTCCCTTCAAATAACTCTTTTAGAGTACTAACTAGCAATGACTTTCCAAAACGCCTTGGTCGCGCGAGAAAATTAATCCGTCCATAATCAGTTAATTCTAGAATATATTTTGTTTTATCAACATATAAGTAGTTATTTTCTCTTAAAACTGAAAATGATTGTGTTCCAGTAGGTAATTTTTGCATGTTCTTTTTACCCCATTAATAATGTTTGTTATATAATTTTGTTTTTAATTGTTTATATATTTGTTGAATATTTCTAATTAATACTTATTTAATTATCACTCTCATATACACCAAAGAATAATAATTGTTCTCAAGCTCACAAAAATATGATTGTAAGAAATATAGGGATGATCTTAAGCATATCAGTGGAGATGAATTTCAAAAAGAATTAAAATGGAAGCATTTTACTGTGTAAAAAAGTTATACAATAATAACTTTTTATTATTGGTTTATCTATAAAAACTGTTGTCTATTATTGCCCATTCTATTTTTCAGTATTATCAGTATATAAAATAGCTGAAACTATTAAGATTATAACTAATAGAGATATTAATATTAATAATATTGATATGAAATAATTCACAGATATTCCTGAATTAAGAATGATAATTAAAGAAAACACAACACAAATTACTAAAAATAGATTAAGAGATGAATATTTGCTTATTATTGGACTATAACTACCTTTTAACTTATTAATAAATTTATTAGTTCTTTTTTCTGTGTTTCTATTTATATTAAAATATTCTGAGTCTAAATTATCTATAATACTGTTATTTATCTTATTAAAAAATCCAAAAAATCCTGTGAGTTTAGAATTGTATAATTTTGTATCATGTGAAATTTCTGAAGTTGCATTTAAAAATAGGATTAAAACAACTGAAATAGTGAAATTAAATAGGAAGTTATGTATAAACCAATTATATAGCCAAAAATAATCCCAATAAATGAAGCCCGTCGTGTACAAACTAGCATCATAAAAAGGTTTTATTAAACAGATTAATATTAATATTAAAAACAAAAGTAATCTCTGTAGCCTTGTACCTGTTCCTTCTAAATAAATTTCCCGTGCAGGAATAATTAAAAATATTAAAAGCAATACAAATAGTATTATTGCAAAGACAGGGTCTCCAAATAAAATAAATGAATAGAAAGCAAGCACAGTTCCAAACATTATAAGTAGGGTACTTGTACGTCTTTTGAAAAGAAACATTTTAAAATCACCTTTAATTTCCTTTAATTTATTTTTTAAAAAGGGTGTTCAAATTTATATATAATAAGTTTTAATATTAATCTACTTATTAATTTAATTATTCTAATTAGTATTTATTATATTTAATAAATAATTTGTATTTAATAAATAATTAATTAATTTAATGCTATTAAAAAAGGAATAAACATGAAAATAGGTATGACATATATTAAAGGTTCACTTCCAGGATTTGAAACTTTTGGAAACTTACCAACAAATATTGTAAAATCCAATGGACTTGTAAATGGTAAAAAAGCCCACAAGGAACTAGATGCTTTGATAATTCCAGGTGGAAGTATAATTGAATCACAATCTGTTAGTGATGAGTTAGCAGATGAAATAAAAAAAATAGCTATTAATGGAGGACTTATTGTTGGAATATGCTCTGGTTTTCAAGTGTTAGGTAATTGGACAGATGTTGGACGAAAATCACCACAACCAATACTTAAAAATGGTCTTGGATTACTTGATGTTAATTTTTCACCACTTATAAGTAATGATAGGGTAGAAGGAGTTGCTGTAAATGATTCTATCTTAACTAAAGATATTAAAGATGGAATCCATGGTTTTCATTGTCATACCTATGGTAAAATTGAAAATAATGAAACAGAAATTATTTATTCTAAATTAAAAAGAGTTAATTATAAAAATATTGATGAATATAGTGTTTCAGGTGTAAGAAATGATGATGGAAATGTTATTGGAACAATGATTCATGGAATATTTGATAATAACCCTAAAATTGTGAATAATTTCCTTGAATATATTGGAGCAAGTGATAATGATATTATTAATATTAAAAATAGAAATAAAGAATTTTTAGATAATATTAATAAAGAAATAGCTATTGAGTCCAATATTAATATTTTAAATAATTCAAATAGCATTAATCATCCTATTGTTAAATATATAAGAAATAAAAATAAGGAAAATCTAGGTAAAGGTCCTTTAACACTTATGATTGGAAGTACAGGGTCTGATTCTGGAAAAACATTTATAACAACAGGAATAGCTGGAAATTTAAGGAAATTAGGATTAAATGTAGCTATTTTAAAAATTGGACCAGATATTAGAGACACCGTTCCAGGACTATACCTTACAAAAGGACTTATGGAAGACTATGGATCTATTAAAATAGGAAATCTCGGATGGATGGAAATAGCTAAAGTAATTGAAAAATTCAAAAAATCTAACTATGATTTTGTATTAATTGAAGGTGCTATGAGCATCTTAATAGGTTTATTAAAGGATATTGTCCCTTACTCTGGAGCAGAAATAGCTAAATCTTCAAATATACCTATTACTTTAGTTTCAAGTGTAAATAAATCAGGAATAGAATCCTCTGCTGTTGATGTTATTGGCCACTTCAAGATTTTAGATAAAATAGGAATAGAAGTTAGTGGAATAATACTCAATAAAGTTTATGATATGGATATTTTCAATAATATGCTGTCACACATTAAAAATAAAACAAATATTGATAATATAATAGCTATTCCTAAAATTAAAATGGAAGAGCGTGGTTCAACTCCAGAAGTTGAAATAAGCCTAGAAGATTTTGGAATTAGTGCTATGAACACAGTTGAAAAATATGTTGATTTAGAAGAATTAGTTAAAATAGCTAAAAACCCTGAATTTAAGGGTTTTTCAACATTTAAAGAAATTAAAAGCTATTTTAAGTCTTGATTTATATTATTTTTATAGAATGTATTAATTAAATAATGTATGAGGCTATATAATTCATTAAAAATGTATTTAATTAATTTTTAAGGATTTAAACTAAATACTTCTTAAAATAAAGCTATTTAAGCATTTTAATAGAGAAGTATAATTTCAGAACATACGGAGAGTTTTTTATCAAGCCAATGAAGAGTATATATTAATAATAATTTTCCTATTTTTGAAAATTTACAAGAGTCTTATGTTTATTTTCCTTTTTAAAAAATTTTAAATAGGAATATCATTGAATATATATTAAAAATCATTTTAAAAAGAAAATAAATTATGAGTGTAAATTTTAAGCAGTAACTCGAATATATCATTAAAAAAATAATCATTACAAATGAAATCCATTAAATTATAATGAATATGAATTTGAAATTCCATATCTAATAGAATCATATGAACATTAATGCTTGAAAAAATTGAATCATATAAAACAATTATTACTTGATACATCATGTGTACTGGAAAAAGGAAAAAATGATTAATAATCATGATAGTAAAATATGGAAATTTATAATAAATATTGGGATTTAGCTATTAAAAAGGAGAGCATTATGCTTAAAAGTAGAATATTAAGAACATATAGCTACTAGGGTATGTGGAGAATCATTAAAATACATATTCAAAAATTTTATTGATTTTATACTCAAAAATAACAGAAATATATTTAAGTATAAATTATATAGAAAAAGTAACATAGCTAACATTTACATTTTGTATATGTAAATCTTCATATCTTATAATCTTATAATCTTATATAAAATAGCGAATTAGTGCGAGTTTAGTATATTTTAGTTATTATTACAATATATTTATATATATTTATCAATTTTCTGGTCAGATGGTGATTAAACAGTGTTAGAACTTAAAAAAATATTATTAGTTCCAAGTGCATACAATAAAAGAGCATTGGATGATATTAAAGCATATATATCTATATATAAGTATAAATTTGAAATAAATGTTTTAATAAATGAATTAGATTCTGTGATCATTAAAAAAGATGGGTATAATTTAGTAAAAAACAAAACAAGTTATGGAGCGTATTTAAAATATACTTCTGATTATGTTATAGATGCTGGATCTCTAAATTACAATTTTAAAAAATCTTCAAAAACTAAATGGGTGTCAATTTGGCATGGAGTACCTTACAAAAAAATGTTTATAGATTTTGATGAAAAATCATTGAGTGGTGGGATTAGATATGGGAAAGCTTATGATATGATGATTTCAACATCCCCTTATTATACTGAAACTTTTTTAAGAAACTCAATGTTATATTCTGGAGAGATTAGAGAATTAGGGTCTGCTAAAATAGATAAACTATTTGCAAGTGAAGAAGAAATATTAAAAATAAAAGATAGTTTAGGAATTCCTTTAGATAAGAAAATTATACTATATGCACCTACATATCGTGAAGAAGGAAAAGTTTCATTGCCTTTTGATCCAATAAAATTAATTGAATCTTTACCTAATCCTGATGAGTTTATTTTAATTGTTAAATTACACTATCTTTCCTGGTTAGATCAAAATAGTTTTAATTATAAAATAGTGGATTGTACTAATTATTCTGAAATTTCTGATTTAATGTTAATTTCAGATATGTTAATTAGTGATTATTCTTCACTAATATTAGATTATTCCATTATAAATAAACCTATAATTCTTTTTCAACATGATAAAAAGGAATATTTTGAAAACAGGGGAACGTATTTTGATTTTAAAGATTTTTTACCAAAAAAACAAATAGTTCAAAGAGAAAAAGAATTGTATGAATTAATGGGCACTGAACTTGAAAGTGATAACTTTAAAATGAGAGAATTTTTTTATCCATATGAAAATGGAAATTCTACAGAAAAAATAGTCAAATCTTTAGATTTTGATAATAGTCCACGGAGATTTAAAGAGATTATATTCTTAGTTAATGAATTGAATCAAATTGGAGGGGTCCATTCCTTTATAACAAACATGGCAAAATATTATAAGGATAAATATAATTCAAAAATTTTTGTAATAGCTATTAAAGAATTTTCCAATGATAAAAACTTCATTAAAGTGTTCGAATCAGAATATGTAGATTTTACACTATCTTCTCAATCAGCTCCCAATACATGTAAAATAATTTTGCGAAATACTAATGGTTATATTATCACGATGCAATTTAGTGCACAATTACATTTTCAAAAATTTTTGGAAGATAAGAATTCAATATTGATGTTTCATGGGGATGTTAAAGATGTTATAGATAAGAACATGTATACATGGCATTTAGAGTCTTTAAATAACTACAAACTTCATAACTACAAAAAATTAATAGTATTATCTAAAAAACAGGAAGATTTGTTAAAACCTCATTTAAATACGGATATTCAAAAAAAATTAACAAGTATAAATAATTCAATTGAATTAGATTATACTCCTTTAAAACAAACTTCTAAACCTAATTTTGCATATATTGGAAGATTATCAAAGGATAAAAATCTAATGGCTTTAATTGACATTGGAAAAGAAATTAAAAAACAAAATTTAGACTTTAAAATTAATATATATGGCACAGGAGAATTATTAGACAAAATAAAAAAGGAAATAAAATATAATGATCTTGAAAATATTCTTTTCTTAAGAGGATATGAAGAAGATAAAGAAAAAATATTTGAGAATAATCGTGCTTTAATTTTAGTATCTAAAACTGAGGGTTTTCCATTAGTTATATTAGAAACTTATTCTTATGGTAGATCCGTGATATTATTTAACTCATTTACTTCAGTTTCAGATGCTGTTGAGGATAATAAAACAGGGTTCTTTGTAAAACCATATATTTATTCAGAATTTATTGAAAAAATGAAAAAAATAAATGAAATCAAACAAGAAAACATTGAAAAACAACTAGAAAAATTTGATAATGAAAAAATATTTAAAGAATGGAACAATCTATTCTCACAAATCGAAAATGAAGATGGAATAAAGTCAAAAGATAATATAATAACATCTAAAGCTAAAAAAACTAACTTAAAAGCAAAAGACAAAACTGCAAAAATTTATCTTAAAAAAAGGCGAAGAACAATTAATTATTTAAGTAAAAAACTCCCAAAGTTCACCAAAAAATTAAAAAGTAGTATATATAAAATACAAGGGAAAAAACCTTTAGTTTCAGTCATAATACCTTGTTATAATTCCACGGCATTTATTAAAGATGCAATAGGCTCAGTTTTAAGACAAAAACTGAAAGATATTGAAATTATTGTAGTAGATGATGGGTCCAAAAACACAGTAAAAGATATTGTTAGTGGATTCAACAGCTTTAAAATTAAATATTATTATAAAAAACATTCAGGACCAGGATTAACTAGAAATTATGGTATAAAAAAGGCAGCTGGAAAATATCTATTTTTCTTAGATTCAGATGATAAAATAACTAAAAATTCATTAAATGCTTTGGTAAAATTTGCTGAAGAAAAGAAATTAAATGTGGTATCTGGAATAACAGAAAGGCATAATATAGAGACAAATGATAAAGATTTATGGTTTCCTGCAATATACAATAAAAAGTATGTTGATAATATTAAATCAAGATTAAATTTGTATAAAGACGTTTTAACTACAAATAAGCTTTATAGAAAAGATTATTTACTAGAGAACAATATATTATTTAAAAATGGTTTATATGAGGATAAATTATTCACTACAAAAATATATGCAAAAACTAAAAGAATAGGAATTTTAGATCAAATAGTATATATTTGGAATGTTAGAGGAGATTATTCATCAATATCCACCTCATGCAATATTGAAAATTTTAAAGAAAGATTAAATTCTATTGATATGGTTTGGGATTATCTGCCAGAATACAGAAAACCATACACTTTTGATTTTTTTGTGAATCATGATATGATAATTTATGTTAGGTCCTTTAAATTTTTCACAGAAAAAGAAAAGAAAGAAATATTTGAGCTTATAAAAGAATTCTGCAACAAATATGGTAAATATTTATACCCTAAATTAGCTAATAAAACAAATTTACATCTTATTCACTGTGTGATGGAAGATAACTATGAATCTTTTTTAAAAATAGGTAACATTATATCTAATAATTGGCATGAAGATAGTCCACAAACCTCTATGAATTAAATGTTAATTACAATAAAATGAAACAAACATTTCAAACTTTTAAAAAAAGTTTGAACAAAAATTGAGTCATAAAATGCAATTAAACACAATTTCACAGGGTATTAAATTTGATTTAATTGAATTAAAAAGATTTTGAAAAAATTTTCTATTTTTCCAGTATCAGTACCTTAAAATGTTTTTATTAATTTGGCTGTGCAATAATTAATTTTTCAGTTGATGGATGACAGTGAATTTTCTTAGTTGTGGTTAGATTGTAAATTATTTTTTGTAGTTTTTTTTATTTGTTGTCTATGTTTTTCATTGAATATCTATT
>NZ_LWMT01000266.1 GCF_001639265.1 Methanobrevibacter filiformis | reverse complement strand
ATATTCTTGACATTCATGATTTTAAATGTGGTTTGTATATTTTAGTACATAATATTGTGAAAAAGTTAATTAAATTAATATATTTGCTTAATTTGGGATATATATGTTGATTAATTAAATGGATTCTTGCCATATAAACTTATATTATTTAGTTTGAAATATAATTAAAATTTAAGGTCAATTAATCGATATATTTATATATGATGAAGGATAAAGTATGTATATCAAATATTGAGGTGTTAAATATGGAATTACCAATCGCTCCTTTAGGGAGAATTTTAAAGAATGTTGGCGCAGAAAGAGTAAGTGATAATGCTAAAGAAGCTTTAGCTGAAGTAGTTGAAGATTACGGAACTGAAATAGCTAGAAAAGCAGTTGAATTCTCTAGACATGCTGGAAGAAAAACTGTTAAAGCCGAAGATATTAAATTAGCAGTTAAACCTATTAAATAGGTTTTCTTCTTTCTTTTTAATTTATAAATTAACTTATTTTAACTTAATTATATATTATTCTTTTTAAAATTATTTTTTCTGTTTTATTTTAAATATTAGTTCTCTATTAATCAATTTGTTGTTGGATTATGGATATTTTTGATTATCTTTTTATTTTAGTTGATATAACTTTTTATAATTCTTAAAATTATATTGATTTTAACTTTGAACTGTTTTTATAATAGCTATTAAATAATATATTCTTTTTGTGCTTTTAAAAGGTGTAAAATCAGTTTTCATGATTATAATTTTCATGGTATAAATGATATAAGGGTAATATTTATAAGTTAGGAAATTAAATTTATTATAGTCTAATTCTTTTAGAGTTTAATTCTTTCAGAGTTATAATTTCATGAAATCAATAATTTGATGATTTTTGAATTCTTTTTATAACTTAACTATTGAATATTAAGTGATTTTTAACTACTGTAGTTTTATATGCTTGTTAATTAGGCAAATTAATAAAAACTTATTTAATCTGATCATATATTAAATTAAGGGAGTTATTATTTAATTAGATATTTTATCCTCTGATTAGTAATTTATTCTTTAAGTTATATGATTATATTATAACGGCAGATAATTAATCTGTTTTTCACGATTATTATAGCTGCAGTTATAATATTTGCCGATGGATGGCAAATGCCAGATGAAAAAGGAGGTAAATAATATGGCAAAAGCAATTTATGTAAAATTTGATGTACCACAAGAAATAGCAGAGAAAGCAGAAGAGGCTTTAGAAATAGCAAGGGACACAGGAAAAGTAGCTAAAGGAACAAACGAGGTTACTAAATTTATTGAAAGAGGAAATGCTGCATTAGTCCTTGTGGCTGAAGATGTGGATCCTGCTGAAATTGTCGCACATATACCAGTTCTTGCTGAGGAAAAAGAAATTCCTTATGTATACTTGCCTACTAAAGATGCAGTAGGTGGAGCTGCTGGATTAAATGTAGGTACTGCTTCAGCTTGTATTGTAGACGCTGGTGATGCTGAAGAATTAGTGTCAGAAGTCGTAGAAAAAGTTACAGAACTTAAAAACTAATTATTTTTCTTGCTAGATTAATCTTAAAATTTTGAATTTTAAAATGAACTAATATAAAAGTATTTATAGTTCATATTTGGAGTTTTGAAGATTACCTAATATACAGGTGATTATAATGGAAGAAGGAAGTCCTGCAGAAGTTATTGAGGTTTTGAAAAGAACTGGAATGACTGGGGAAGTAATGCAAGTTAAATGTAGAATTCTTGATGGTAGAGATAAAGGGAGAATATTAACTCGAAATATCATGGGTCCTGTTAGACAAGGAGATATTTTGATGTTACTTGATACAATTAGGGAAGCAAAAGAGATTAAAACTCCATAATCTCTCTAATTCTACTTTAATAATATTTTAATAAATATAAATGGTGTGGAACATGAGAGTATGCTCATTCTGTAAAGAAGAAATAGAAGAAGGCACTGGAAAGATGTATGTTAAAAAAGACGGTTCAATATACTTCTTCTGTAGCAGTAAATGTGAAAAGAACATGATAAAACTTGGAAGAGTTCCAAGAAAAGTTAAATGGGTTAAACAATGATTGAAAAAAGCTTTGTTATGATGAAACCTGATGCTGTTTCAAGACGTCTTATAGGAAAAATAATGTCTCGATTTGAGGAAAAAGGACTTCAATTAATAGCTGTTAAACTTTTACAAGTTGATGAAGAATTAGCAAGCCAACATTATGGTGAACATAAAGATAAACCATTTTTTTCAGGTCTTGTTGACTATATAACTTCTTCACCTTCCCTTGCAATGGTTATTAAAGGGGATGATTGTATTAGTGTAATAAGGAAAATTGTAGGGGCAACTAATCCTAAAGAAGCAGATTTAGGTACAATCCGTGGAGATTTTGCAATGGACACTGGTAGAAATATAATCCATGCTTCAGATTCTCCATCATCTGCTGAGCGAGAAATAAATTTATTCTTTAACTCAAATGAAATCTTTGATTATGAAATTTCAGATCAAGGATGGATATATGAATAATGTAAATTAACTTAATTGGTTTAATTAATAATCCTTAAATTAATAATCCTTTATTATGTATTTAATAAGTAAATATTTCAGAACTTTTAAACTTTTTAATATTGAATGTGTGGAGAGCTAAATGAAAACCAGATCACCAATTGTATCAGTTTTAGGTCATGTAGATCATGGTAAAACTACTTTACTTGATTTTATTAGAGGAAGTACTGTGGCTGATAAAGAAGCTGGAGGCATAACTCAACATATTGGTGCAACTGAAATACCAATTCAAACTATTGATGAAATATGTGGAACATTTATTAGTAAGTTAAAAATAACTAAAACAATTCCTGGATTGTTTTTTATTGACACACCAGGACATGAGGCTTTTACATCACTTAGAAAACGTGGTGGGGCTTTAGCAGATTTAGCTATTTTAATTCTTGATATTAATGAAGGTTTTAAGCCTCAAACACTCGAAGCATTAAATATATTGAAAATGTATAAAACTCCTTTCATAATAGCTGCTAATAAAATAGACAAGCTTTTTGGATGGGAAGTTCATGAAAATAGTTCTTTTTCGGAGACTTTTTCTAATCAAGCTAAAAGTGTTAAACAGAACTTAGATAATCAGATTTATGAGATTGTTGGAAAATTACATAAAGAAGGTTTCCAATCTGAAAGATTTGATAGGATAAGTGACTTTGCATCTCAGGTAAGTATAATTCCAATTAGTGCTAAAACTGGTGAAGGAATTGTTGAGCTTTTAGCAATGTTACTTGGGCTTGCTCAAGAATATTTAACACAACAATTGCAAATTGAGGAGAATTCTCCAGCTAAAGGCACAGTTTTGGAAATTAAAGAAGAAACTGGACTTGGAGTTACTATTGATGCTATTATTTACGATGGGATTCTTAAAAAAAATGATGAAATTGTTTTAATGGAAAAGAATGATATTCTTACTACTAAAATACGTTCTATATTAAAACCAAGACCTCTTGAAGAAATTAGGGTCTCTAAAAAACGGTTTAAATCTATGGATGAAGTTGTAGCTGCAGCAGGTATTAAAATTGTTGCTCCTAAACTCGATATGGTTGTTTCAGGTTCTCCTCTCAGGGTTAATAATCCTAATTCTAATGTTAAAGAAGAGATTTTGAAAGAACTTGAGGATATTACAATTAATACTGATGATACTGGAGTAATGGTTAAAGCAGATACTTTAGGGTCTCTTGAAGCTATTATAAATCTTTTAAATGATTTAGATATTCCTATTAGATTTGCAGATATTGGGGATGTTTCAAGGAGAGATGTTGTTAATGCATCTATTGTTGAAAATGAAAATCCTAAATATGGGGTTATTCTCGCGTTTAATGTAAAAATACATCCTAAGGCTCAAGAAGAACTTGATGCTTCTAATATTAAGCTATTTTCAGGTAATGTTATTTACCAAATAACTGAAGATTATGAAGAATGGCTTAAAAAACGTGAAGATGACCAAAAGAAGAAATGGTTAGATGCAATTATTAAACCTGCAAAAATAAGAATTATTCCAAAATTAATCTTTAGACAAAGTAAACCAGCTATTGCTGGAATCGAAGTTTCAGGTGGAACTGTAAAACAAGGTTACATACTTATGAATAGTAATGGTGATGTTATAGGTTCTGTTGAAAGTATGCAAGATAAAAGGGACAATCTTAATTCAGCCACAAAAGGTCAAAAAGTTGCAATGGCTATTAAAGGAGCTATTGTTGGCAAAGGTTTTGAAGAAGGGGATGAATTATATGTGGATATTCCTGAAAAACATTTTAAAATACTTGAAAAAGAATTTAAAAATAAACTAACTGAAGATGAATTCAGAATCCTTGATGAAATTGTTGAAATTAAGAGATTAACCGATTCCAACTGGGGAAAACTTGGTCTTTTTGAGGAATAATATTAAATTAGTAGTGTACACTAAACTTTAATTATTAATTATAATATATAATTAAGTATAATTTTGATTAATTATTCATATATAATAAAAACTAAAAAGGAGGAATTTTTTGACATTTAAAGTAGTTATTTCAGATAAGGAAACAAGTTACCAAGTAGAATCTGATGACTCCATAAACAAACAATTTATTGGTTTAACTATTGGAGATGATTTAAACGGTGATTTAGTAGGATTAAATGGATATACTTTAAAAATCACTGGTGGTAGTGATAAAAATGGTTTTCCAATGAAAAAAGATGTTGATGGACCAAGAAGAATTAAAAGTCTATTATCTGGTGGTATTGGGTACAACCCAAAAGCTGATGGTGTTAAAAGAAGAAAAACTTTAAGAGGAAATACAATTTCTGAAGATATTGTTCAAATTAATACTATTGTTGCTACTGCTGGTAGTAAATCTATAGATGAAATACTTAATCCTGAAGAAGATGCTGAAGGAGAAGAATAGTTCTAAAGCTTAAAAATTAAAATATTCAAATATTTATTATTTTTTCATAAATTAAAAATTAGTTTAATATTTGTTTTGTTAATTTATAAAATTTATTCACTATTCTTCTTCTATTTATAAATATATAGAAAATTATTATTAATATAAATAATATAATATATACTTATTATATTATACTAATATTTTTATTATTTTATTATTAATTATTGATTTAATATTACTAATATTATTATTAATTATTAAATACTTTAGAAATTTTACTAATTTACTTATGATATAATAATTTTATATTATATAAAACAAATTTTTAAAATGAGAAATCAAAGATTTCTCTAGATTTTCGGCACGAATTAAAAGTTGGATCGAAAGTTATTTTATGAATTAAGCATTTTAAATATAAGGAATGCTTTTATTAATTTAATCATCATTATTACAATTTAATTAATAAATTTTAACAGGTGGAATATGAAAATACAATCTGATATTAATATAGGTTTGGTAGGGCATGTTGATCATGGTAAGACTACTCTTACAAAAGCATTGTCTGGGATATGGACGGATACTCACAGTGAGGAGACAAAAAGAGGAATTTCCATACGTTTAGGTTATGCTGATATTGTTTTTAGAAAATGTAGTCAATGTGAATCATCTAAGTCTTACACTACTTCGCAAACTTGTCCACATTGTGGAAGTGAAACTGAAGTTCTTAGAAAAATATCTTTTGTTGATGCTCCTGGGCACGAAACACTAATGGCTACAATGTTATCTGGTGCTGCAATCATGGATGGTGCTGTGCTTGTAATAGCTGCTAATGAATATTGCCCACAGCCTCAAACAAAAGAACACTTAATGGCTCTTGATGTTATTGGTGTAAAAGACATAATTATTGTTCAAAATAAGATAGATATTGTTTCTAAAGAAAGAGCTATTGAAAGCTATGGAGAAATCCAAGAGTTTGTAAGAGGAACTAATGCTGAAAATGCTCCAATAATTCCAATATCTGCTCAACAAGGGGCTAATGTTGATATTTTAATCGAAACAATTGAGAAAATAATTAAAACTCCTAAAAGGGATAGTGAAAAGCCATATAGGATGTATGTAGCTAGATCTTTCGATATAAACAAACCTGGATCAAAACCAGATTCAATAAAAGGTGGAGTTATTGGTGGAAGTTTAGTACAAGGGACTGTTAAATTAGGGGAAGAAATAGAAATACGCCCAGGTATTGAAAATAAAAAAGATGGAAAACATGCATGGATAAGTTTAACTTCTAAAATTATAGGTTTAAATGCTGGAGGGGAAGAAGTAGAAGAAATAGGTCCTGGAGGACTTATTGGTGTAGCTACTACCTTAGATCCATCTCTTACAAAAGCAGATTCATTATCTGGATCTGTTGCAGGTGAACCTGGTACATTACCTGATGTATTACACAAATTTAAAATGGAAACTCATCTCCTAGATCGTGTTGTTGGAACTAAAGAAGAAAGAGACGTTGCTCCTATTAAAATTAAAGAGCCTTTAATGATTAATTGTGGAACAACCACAACTATTGGTGTGGTTACTAATGTTAAAGGTAAATCTGTCGATGTCACCTTAAAATTGCCAGTTTGTGCTGATTCTGGACATAGAGTAGCACTAAGCAGAAGAGTTGGTGCCAGATGGAGATTAATTGGTTATGGTATAATCAAATAGCTATTGTTAGATATCTATTATTATAACTATTAATAAGATATAATTATTAATAATATACTTATTTAATAGTATTATAATTATATTAATCATTTATTAAGTAAGGATTTGGCTAAATGGATTTATTTAAAGATGTTGTAATTGATACAAATTTCTTCATGATTCCTTTTCAGTTAAATGTTGATGTAATAAATGAACTTGAAAAAACATTACCTTCTTATCGATTAACTACAACTAACTTCATAATAGATGAATTAGTTGGTTTATCAAAAAATAAAAAGAATAAAAATAGAATTAATGCAAAATTAGCTCTTAAAATAGCTAATTCTCCTAAAATTTTTAAAAAAAATATTTCTCTTGAAGATGATGAATCTGTTGATAATGCTTTAATTAGAATATCTCAAGTTTTAGCTACAAATGATAAAGAACTTAGGATTAAAGCAAGAAAAAAAGGAATAACTGTCATATATTTAAGACAAAAACGTTATTTATCAATTGATGGTCATGTTTAACTATTTAGCTAACTTATTTATTTAATTTTTATTTATTGATGTATTAATAAATTTTAAAAATAACAATTAATGGTGTTTAATATGAATTTATGGACTGAACTTGCTCCAGGATCTGATATTCCTAAAGTAATAACTGCAATTATAGAAATTCCAAAAGGATCTCGAAATAAATATGAGTATGATAAAGATATAGAAGCTTTTGCTCTTGATAGGGTTTTATATTCTTCAGTTGCTTATCCTGCGGATTATGGTTTTATACCTCAAACTTTATATGATGATGGAGATCCTATGGATATTCTTGTTTTAATGGATCAACCAACATTTCCAGGTTGTGTTATTGAATCAAGACCTATTGGTATAATGAAGATGATTGATGGTGGAGACAAGGATTATAAGATTTTAGCAGTTCCTGTAGAAGATCCTAAATATAAGGAAGTTTTAGACATTGGGGATGTTCCCTCTCATTTATTAGATGAAATAGAGGAGTTCTTTAAAACATACAAAAATCTTGAAGGTAAAAAAACTGAAGTTTTAGGATGGGAAAACAAAGAAGTAGCTGAAATTGAAACTTTAAGGTCTATTGAATTATATAAAGAAAAATATTAATTAAGTATTTATGACTAGATTTTGCAAAATAGAAAATTTTGCGAAATCACTGTACTAATTTTATATTCATTTCAAATTATAGCTAATATTGTTTTACTTATAATAGTCCATATAGTATTTATATTAAATAATACATAAATATATATAATATAAATTTTAATGGTTATCATGCCATAAGTAAATTAAAGCTTATAATGATTTTATAAAATAATTGAAACTTGTGAGGTATGTATTTGTATTTTTTATCAAAAATTGAGGATACTGTAAGAATTCCCCCTTATAGATTTGAAGAACCCCTTGAAGAAGTAGCTATTGAAACATTAAATGAAACTTATAATGGAATATTAGATAAAACTTTAGGGTTACTTGTTAGTGTTAATGATATTGAAGAAATAGGTGAAGGAAAAATTATAATGGGTGACGGTGCAGCTTATTATGATATAACATTCAATGCAGTATTCTTCAAACCAGAATTACAAGAAATAATAGATGGGGAAGTTATCGAAATCGCAGAATTTGGAGCATTTATTAGAATGGGTCCAATGGATGGACTTGTACATGTATCTCAAGTTACTGATGATTATATAGATTACGATGCTAAAAGAGGAGCACTTCTTGGAAAAGAATCTAAGAAAACCTTAGAAGAAGGAAATGGTGTACGATCTAGAATTGTAGCTATTAGTCTGAAAGGTAAGTCTACTAAAGAAACCAGAATTGGTCTTACTATGAGACAACACGGGCTTGGAAGATTTGAATGGATTGAAGCTGAAAAGAAGAAGGATAAAAAATGAGCCAAAAATCTTGTACATCTTGTAAAAGGATAACTACTAAGGAACGTTGTAGTGTTTGTAATAACCCTACTTCCAGTAATTGGAGTGGTCTTTTAATTATCATAGATCCAGAAAGTTCAGATATTGCTGGCGAACTTAATATTAATTTACCTGGAGAATACTCTTTAAGAGTCAGATAATTTAAAAGATATTTAATTTCATTTAAGATATTTAAGGATATTTTAAAGTTAGATAATTCTATATTACTTATTCAGTAAATTCTTTATCTAAACTATATTAAATTTCTTTATTAATATTGTGTTTGTCTTGTTACTTGCTTTTAAAATTATTTCTTTTTAAGAAGGGATTATATGGGGTTTTTGATAAATGAAGAATTAAGAAATATTTTAAAAATACCTTTAGGTGAACTTTTCCCCATTTTTGATGATGCTGTAAATATTATTAAGGATGCTGATTTTTTAATATCTGTTGGTGATGCTACAACAAAAAATCTTTTAGAATCAAAGATTTTCCCTAATTTAGCTATTATTGATAATCGTATTCAAAGAGAGGAGCATGATTTTGAATTTTTTCATGCTGAAAATATTTTGACTGTTAACAATGCTCCAGGAACAATAACTGATGCTTTATGGGAAACCATAAAAACTGCTATCTCTTATGCTAATAATGAATACCAACTAATCGTGGTTAAAGGAGAAGAGGATCTTGCTGTTCTTCCATGTATTCTGTTAGCTCCTGAAAATTCTGTAATTCTTTATGGTCAGCCAAATGAAGGTCTTGTTCTTGTAAATTCCACTGATCTTAAAGATGTAGCAAAATCCTATATGGATAAGTTTGATGAATTATAATTTTATTTTAATAATTATTTAGCTATTTTTAATAATTGATTAGCTATTAAAATCATCATGGATTAAAATTAAAATTTATAAATAAAGATTATATAAAAGGTCGTATAAAAATATTATTTTATATGGAAAATTAATGTTCATATAAATTAATGATTATATAATGTACCACATGGAGAATTTTATATGGATATAAATATAATTACTCAAAAACAAAATAATGTTTTAAATAGAAACGAAGTTAAGTTTGATTGTGTATACCAAGGTGAACCAACACCTAAATTATTAGATGTTAAAAGTAAACTCGTTGCTTTACTCAACACTAAAAAAAATTTAATTGTGATTGATTCAATTCAACCTCATTTTGGTGAAGCTAAAGCAGCAGGATATGCTAAGGTATATGATACTGAAGAAAATTTAAAAAGTATTGAAACTGAACATGTAATAGAAAAAAATAAAGAAGCTGATGCTCCTGCTGAAACTAATGATGCGGATGAAGGCGAAGCTACTGATGAATAGGTGTGTTTATTATGAAAAAATCTGATCTTTACGAAGTAGATGGAGACAAATTAAAAAGAAAAAATCCTTTTTGCCCAAGATGTGCTGGAGGCGTGTTCATGGCTGATCACGGTGATAGATATGCTTGTGGTAAATGTGGATATACTGAAATAAAATCTAAAAGCTAATTTATTTACTTTTAATTGATTTTATTTATTTTTCATTTTATTTTTTAATATAAATTGAACATAGTTTATTGAAATGTTTAGAATTTATTATTATTTGGTCATATTTTACTAATTAATTAGTTATAGTAAAAACATAGTAATAACTATAATCATTTTTATATGAAACTAATATATATTTTTTAATATTACTAAATTTATCTTTTTAATAAATATATTATCGTATTTATATTATGTAGTATATGAAATTAATATATATTTTTTAATACTACTAAATTTATCATTTTACTAAAGATAGTCTTATAATTTACATTATAACTCACATAATTTTTCTATATTTTCTCTTTTTATCTTTTTTAGAAAATAGTCTTATATTTATCTCTACGTATACATGTATCAATTTATATTTAGGTGTTTTTCATTGTTTCATGTTTTTAGTTCGTTATATAATGGTTTAACGAAGTAAATATAATACTATTACTATAATTTGTAATACTATCAGCGAATAAGTCTCACTACACTAAATATAATTATTTGCATGACATTTAAGTAAATTTTGTTAAAGTATTGTAAATTATCAAGGTTCTTTTTTAGTTTAAATATTTTTTAAGACTTTTTTTCCAAGCTTTGTAAGTTCATACAATCTACCTTGCTTTTCATCTTCATTTAAACATTTAACTAAACTGTTTTCTTTTAAACCTCTTAAAGCACGGCTAACATCACTAAGTGGCATCTGTGTTTCATGTGAAATTTCACTTGGACGTTTTAACTTACTTTCATTTACTCTATTTTCTTCTTCTAAAGAATATAATACTTTAGTCCTATGCTTTGACATTTTCACAAAGGAAATATATTTTATAATATCCTGATCCATATATTAAAGTTATTTTTTATTTTTTATGAAATAATATTGAAAGTCTATAGTTAATCTATTGGCAAACCATAATCATTATATATGATAACGAACAAAAAGACTAGTATATGATAATAGTTTTTCATTAATATTACAATAGTTTTAACACTTGTCTTTTACATTATATTCCTAATTAGTTAAAATTGAAAGGCAGGTAGTAGTTTAAAATTATATTGAAGAGTATATATTATGTATGATTAAGAATTTAGCAATATAAAGTGAATATAATGGTTTTGGAAGATATTAATATAAAAATTAAGTATGATTCAGATAAAGATGACATGATCAGTGATTTTTATATTCCAGTACTTTCAAATTCTCAAAAATATTGCAGATTATCTGGTTTCTTTTCTTCATCAAGCTTAGCAACAGTTGCAAGAGGAATGGAAAATTTTATTAAAAATAATGGGAAGATGTACCTTATTTGCAGTGCAATACTTTCAAAGGAAGACATATCAATTATTGAAGAAACTAATGAAAACCCATCGAAAATCTTGGAAAGTTACTTAATCAATTCACTTGATGATATTGAAGATGAATTTATAAAAGATCATGTAGCTGCATTAGGTTGGATGCTTGCAAATAATAACCTTGAAATAAAAATAGCTATTGTCTCTGAAAAAGGAGGAATGTTTCATCAGAAAGTAGGAATATTGGAAGATGATGAAGGAAATGCCATTTCTTTCAGTGGATCTAATAATGAAACAGCTAATGGATTAAAATATAATGTTGAAGATTTTAAAGTATTTAAAAACTGGGATAATGGGCAAAAAGAATATTTTGAACAAGACTATGAATCATTTAATAATTATTGGAATGGTTTAAGTGAGAGAACTAAAGTTATTAATCTTCCTGAAGCTATAGCTGAAAAAATAATTGAAATTGCACCTAACCACATTGATGAAATTAATTTAAATAATTATTCAAGTAAACCTGTGAATGATGTTAATACTGATGAAAAAATTGTTTTAAGAGATTATCAAAAAGAAGCCATTGAAAATTGGTGGGAAAATGGAAAAAAAGGTATTTTAGAAATGGCAACTGGGACAGGAAAAACTTTAACTGCACTTTCTTGCTTTTCTAAAATTTTCCACGAAAATGAAAATCTTATTACAGTTATTGCCTGCCCACAATCTCATTTAATTGATCAATGGATTAAAGATGTTAAAAAATTTTATAAAGGTCAAATTATAGTGGCTTCAAGCAAGAACCACAAATGGAAAACTCAAATAAAAAATTTAATAATTAACTCCATTTTAGATATTGAGAAAAACTTTGTTATTGTAACTACTCATAAAACACTATCCTCGGTTTATTTCATAGAAAATATTAAAAAATCTAAAGCTAAGTTATTATTAATTGTTGATGAAGTTCATGGGATTGGTTCTCTTAAACAGCTAAAAGCACTTGATGACTCATATAATTATAGATTGGGATTAAGTGCTACTCCTGAGAGATGGTTTGATAATGAAGGCACTAATTATATCATGAAATATTTTGGAGGGGTTGTTTTTGAATTTAATATTGGAGATGCATTGAATACTATTAATTCTGGCACTGGTGAATATTATTTGACTCCTTATATATATAAACCTATTCTTGTTGACTTGAATTCGGAAGAATTCGAATTGTATGAATATTTAACTGCAGGAATTGCAAATATCTTAAATTCAGAAAAGAAAGACAGATCAAAGTTAGATTCCTATTGTTTTAAGAGACAAGGTATACTTAATAATGCTGAAGAAAAGTATGAAAAACTCATTGGAATTTTAGATGAAAATAAAAACATTAAAGATTTAATTGTTTTTTGTTCACCTCAGCAAATAGATAAAGTTCAAAAGATTTTAAATGATAAAAAAATAACTCAACATAAATTTACAAATGCTGAAAAAGTTAGAAAAGAAGAAAAATATGGGGGTTTCACTGAACGTGATTATTTAATTAAAAAATTTGAGGATGGTTCTTATAAGGCTCTTGTAGCAATGAAATGTTTAGATGAAGGTGTAGATATTCCGTCTGCAAGAAATGCAATAATAATGTCAAGTACATCAAATCCAAGAGAGCATGTTCAAAGAAGGGGTAGGATATTACGACACTTCCAAGGCAAAAAAGAAGCAATTATTTATGATATGTTAGTTTTTCCAGATGATGGGAGCGAAATTAGTTCAAAAATAATAAAAAAAGAAGCAGAAAGATACAGAGAATTCGCAATCAATGCAAAGAATTCTATGAAATGCATAGAATTTCTTAAAAAAAATATTATGAGGTGATTTAGTGGTATTAAAAATTAATTCTGAAATATTAGATTTTATTGAGAATAGTAAATATAAAGAAGAGGAAAAGAAATTTTTAATTGCAAGTATTATATTGGAAGCAAAAAGATATAAAACTAAATATGCACGTTTTACCGAGGAGTATGATACAATATAGTACGATACCTATTTTTTGACAATATTTATATAGTATAAAATATATAATATTGGTATATGAGTAAAGATTCTAAAGAAGTAGTGGTGCGTCATATTAGTTCTACTGAGCTTAATGATTTGATT
>NZ_LWMT01000265.1 GCF_001639265.1 Methanobrevibacter filiformis | reverse complement strand
GGTTCCAAACTGAAGGCATAAATGGTTATCTTAAGCGCAGTAATGGTGTTTTAATGCTTTTAGGCTCCAATAAAGTAGCTGCAACTAATGAAATAAACATCAGAAATGCAATATACAATACAATACGAACAAGAAATCTAAAAGACACAATATACTAGAAAAAACATAAATAAACATAGTATAAAACCATACATGTCTAAATAAGTATCTCTTAGTCAGTATGCCATTTATCAAAACATAATTCATACAAAAGCACTAATTTATTAATACAAATTTCATAATAAATGCACAAAAACTTAATAAAAAAAAGATTATTAAAGTCATTAATGCATAAAATCATATTTCAACACAAAGATTAATAAACTTTACTAGAAAACAAACAACAAACATAACCCACTTAAAACCCAATAAACTAAATAATAATCCTTATTTTAACTTAATATTACTTCATCATCACAATATAAACCAATAAATATCAATTAACTAATCAATGAATTATGGAAGATCTCCTAAATAAAGGTATATATATATTTTCGTGATGTTAATATATCAATAAATAATATAATATAATATAATATACTGTTAATAATATACTGTTAATAATCTATAGAATTATGAAACATAGCCCATTACTTTTCATAAGTAATACTAATAAAGTAATACCAAAAACTTCCAAAACAGTGATCTACTTGAATGTGCCGTTTGTGTCAAAATTTTGCCGTGCGACAAGCTAGGGTCTCCAGTTCTTTGAATTAATCAGTGAAGTAACTGTTATGGTTATTTTAATTCCAGTTGTGAGGGATTTTCTCCCCTGAAACTTCTAGTTGAGTAATTGATTAGGGAGTTGCATGAAGGAAATGTCTAATTAATCTATAGTATTCAATATATTCCTATTTAATTCTCTTCAATAAACTCCTACTAATCATTTCAACTGTAAAATTGCTTGTATGGATATTTTATAGCCTTGTTTTTTTTTAAATAATGGATTTAAAAATTTTTTCAAGAAGTTTTTAGATAATAATTAAACATGTAAATGCTATATCATGATATGAATATAAAAAACATTGAAAAGAAAATGAGAAGAGGCAAAACGTTTACACAAACGATCAGTATAATAATGTGGAAATGAAAGAGACTATATTTTTTATTTATATATGTATATACTAAAATATATGCAAGTTTATAAGTGCGCATATATTTAAATATATGAAAAAATATAATAAGTATATTTACCTATGTTTTTAGAAATTAGTATATGGAAAATGATAAAATGGTTTTTGATGATGATATAACAAATTATATACAGCTAAAACAAAAAGAAACTCCAGATGTGATTAAAAAAGTTAAAGATTTTAATTATAAAGAAGATTACTTTCAAATTAGAAAATATTTAGATGATTTTTTAAACGGTATAAATAGCCATAGAGTCGTTGTTATGCCTGGTCTTCGAGGTGTTGGAAAAACAACAATTTTATTACAGTTGTATGATTATTTACTTAATGAAAAAAAAATATCCTATGAAGATATTCTTTATATCTCAATGGATCAGGTTGTTGCTTATTTTGATATAAGTTTTCTAAAATTTGTAGATATTTTTTTAGAAAAAATACATAACACAAGTCAAGTATATTTAGATAAAAAATTATTTATTTTTGTAGATGAATGTCATTTTGATAAAAAATGGGGTTTATCTGGAAAAATTATTTATGATAATACAAATAATATTTTTATAGTCTTTACAGGTTCTTCTGCAATTGAAATGGAGATCAATGCAGATATAGTCAGGAGAATTTCAAAGCAAATAATTTATCCCAATAATTTTAAAGATTACCTTCAGTTAAAACATGACATAAAAACAGACCCTAATTTCTCTAAAGATTTAGAATATCTATTATACTTTGGTAGAGAAGAACATCTTAAAAAAGCAATATCCCGTGAGAAAAAAATATATAATCAATTAATCCATTTAAACAATTATCCTTATATAGAGTTTATGAATTTTTTAAAAACCTATGGTTTGGCTTCAACTTTAAATTATGAAAAAAGAGAAAGTTATAATGAAATTTTAGCCGTTATAAACCAAGTTATTGAAAATGATATTCCTTCTATTAAAACATTTAATACATCTACAAATAACAATATTAGAAGAATTATAACATATTTAGCTCTTCAAAGACCTGGTTCCACATCTGTTGGAAAAATAGCTAAATACTTATCAATATCTCCAAAATTAGTCCATGATATTTTAGATACACTAGAAAAAACCCAATTAATATTTTCAGTAAAACCTTATGGTAGTGCTGGTTCAGTAATTAAAAAACCATGGAATTATTATTTCTTAAGTCCATCCTTAAAATCAGCTATTAATTACGACATTGGAAGGTTTAATTTAGATAATAAAAAATGTTTAGGTGCATTAGCTGAAAACTATGTAGCTTCCTCACTACACAAAATGAATCAAACTATATTTAAGTTCATGGGTTTATTTTATCCAATAGAAAAGAAAGGATGTGATTTTTTACTTAGAACTAAGTTAGATGATATTGTCCCAGTAGAAGTTGGAATTGGAAAAAAGACTAAAAATCAATTAACAAGAGCTATTAATAATTATGATGCGAAATATGGTGTTTTAATATCTAATAGACATAGTACCATACAAAAACATAGAGATATTATTCATATTCCTTTGATGACCTTTGGTTTCTTATAATTAATTTATTTATTCGACAAAATCTATATCAATTAACATTAAACATATAAATATATAAATATATAAATATATAAATATATAAATAGGCATTGGTAGGAATCTATATAAATTATGAAAGATGCCCATTACTTTTAAAGCTAAAAATAATCTTAAATATTTGATTTAAGTAGAAACAGAATCATTTATCACAGATACATTAGTTATTTTACACTTAACATCTGTGAAGATCATATCATCTATTTCTGTGTCTTTTAGTCCCAATGCCATTAATCTTATCTCATTTCCTTTATATGGTCTCCAGTATTTTCTGTTTTGAATTTGTTCGAAACTTTCCCTTAATAATGTGTCTAATGATATTGATTGGTCTTGTGTGTATTTCATTTCAACTATGAGTACATAGTTTTTTTCTCTGTTTTCAAGTACAAAGTCTATTCGTCCTGTTTGTATTGCTTTTTCTTCAATTACTTGAAAACCCATTGATTCCGCCCATATTGCAAATATTATTGAGTAAAATTTCCATTTTTCTTTGTTTCCTTTCTTTGGTTTTAGATAGTAAGGTAGTCTTGCAATTGAGATTTCTAATTTTGCAGATAGCTTTTCACATCCACCATTTATGATTTCATTCCAAAATTCAGCATGTGATGCATTAAAATCATTTTCAAGATCTTCGAGATATAAATTTTTTAAATTATCTTTAAAAGCAGATTCAACTTCAAAATTTGGTATTTTAAGAATATAATAAATTGAATCATCTTTAAGTAGTTCTTCAGCTATGGTTAAATACCCTGATTGAAAGAGTAAAGCAGATTCATTAATATTTGTTGGGTTTATTGAATCTAACTCTGTTTCTTTAATAAGAATTGGTTTAAAAAAATCAATTGAACTTCTTTTATTTTTGAAGATTTCTACTAAGAAACTTGGTGTTCCACTTTTAAACCAGTAGCTTGAAATCCTCTCTTGCTTAAATGCTGTAATTGTAGAGTATGGATTGAAAACCTTGTTTTTTCCATCCCAACTATAACCATCATAATAAAAATTAATTTTATTTAAAGTTTCTTTATAAGAATAGTTTAATTTCTCTGATAATTCTTGTATTTGGTCTTTATAATAGTATTCTAGTTCTTGGTGAGTTATACCACATATAGTTGAATATCGTGCATCTAGTGTGAGTTCTGTTAGGTTATTTAGTTTAGAGAATATTGAAGTCTTTGTGAATTTGGTTATTCCAGTTATAAACACAAATCTAAGATGTTCCTCACTACTTTTTAATACATTATAAAAATCTTGTAGAAGTCTACGATTATTATCAGCGATTTCAGCATTGTTTATATTGTCAAGTATTGGTGCGTCATATTCATCAATTAAAACTACAACTTCTTTATTTGCGATTTCATGTATTTCTTCAATTAATTGTAAAAAATTGGAAGACGCTGGTAATCTTTCATTTAATTCTATATTATATTCTTTAGCAAATTTATTAATGTAATCTGCAAGACTTAACTCTAGTAAATCCGTGTCTTTACTTACTATTTTGCTCATGTCCAAATGTATTATAGGATAATTTTCATTCCAATCCCATTTATCATAGATATAGAGACCTTCAAATAATTTTTTATTTCCTTTAAAGAAATTTTTTAATGTTGAAATGAATAATGTCTTTCCAAATCTTCTTGGGCGTGATAGAAAATAGTATGTTCCTTCCTCATCCATCATTTGTTTTATGAATTTAGTTTTATCAACATAAATCTTCTTTCGACTTATCAGCTTGTTAAAATCGCTGACATCAAAAGATAAACGCCCAATAACATTTGTTCCCATTTTATAACCTTCTTTTAATTAGATATAGGACTTTAATTATTAATTTTTTTATTTAATAAATATTTTATGTTTCCCATATATTATCAATATTTTGATTTACTTGAGAAGTAATTATTTTCCCTTAAAACTGAAAATGATTGTGTTCCATTAGGTAAATATTTGAATCTTCTTTTATCTCATTTATACTTGATTATTTATATTCTTTGTTTTTAATTGTTTATATATTTGTTGAATATTTCCATTTAATACTATTTAATTATCACAATAATGATAGACATAGAAGAATAAGGTGGTAGTTTTATATTTTAAGTAGCAAATTTCCTGAATAAATAACTCATAATAACAATTTCTTAAAAAATTGTACACAAATTGTTAATAATATTTGTTTTATATGATTCTACCAAATTGTTACATCCTAAGAAAAATTGTATTACAATTAGATCCAGAAGTTCAAACAAAGTTAGTATTATATCTTGATTCAAAAGAATTCCTAAGCTAGTTAAAACGAAAAAACATGCCTTAAGACCCATAAATATAAATCATCACCAATGCTTAAAATATATACATAATTACTGCTCTAAATACAGTAATAATTAGTATGCATTTTATAGTAAAATATAATACTAATCTTCTCAGGATGTAAGATTCTGCAGAACCAATGCAATTCATTGAATATTTTCATATATATGTCCACATATTGCATAAAATAATAAATCAATGATAAAAATTCATGAAAAAGTATTATTAAAATACATTGAATTAAAAAATAATGTTTAAATTAAACAAGCAAAATAAGAAGAATAAACAAATTAATATTAATAAAAGCATTTCTCATACTTATATTGTTTATTTTATGAAATAGCTTTTGATCAAACTTTTTTAAAAGTTTGTTTCATATTAATAAAAATAGCTACTATAATAGGAAACCAATTTTTTGGCAAATTTCATTAGTCCAAATACTTCTCATTAATCTTTAAATTGAGATTAAAGACATTTTTATTCAATGAAGCAAATATTATGTTTTTGTCAATAAGTTTGTGTTGACTATAAGTAGAAAGAATAAATAAAAATAAATTAAAAAATAATAAAAATAGCTACTGTAATGACAATTTAATATTATAGTTTTAAATATTTCGTTATCTTTTTAATTAAGCTTTAATTTTCTTTATTCAGCTATATAATGTGAAATTAATAATATATAAACATTTAAAATTAAATGGTCACGACACTACTAAATAAAAGAATAGTTATTTCCACATCATTGGATAAGTATTACAATCCATGAACACTTTTTTTGTATCAAAAACTAAACCAGAATCATCAGCAATGATTTCATCAGCACTAGATAAAGCTTCTGCTGATGCAACAAGTTCTCCTTTAATTGTTTCAATAGCTACAATGTCTCCTTTTTTTATATTCTCAAATAAACTAACTATACCACCAATTGCAAGATTTGCACCATGACATATTGCATCAACTGCAGAATCCTTAATAATGACCTTTGAAAGATGGTCTGCAGCTCTTTCCATTGGCATTACATATTTTCTTAAAAGAGATTCTTCATTTTCTTCTTCCCAATAATAATAGGCATCAGTTAAGTTTTGTAAAGTTATTAAATCAGTTTTTTCAGTAAAAGAACCTACTTTTGTACGTCTAAGTTCTGCCATGTGTGCTCCACAACCAATAGCTTCTCCAATATCACGACAAAAAGTTCGTACATATGTTCCAGCTTCACAACCAATTCTAAATAAAACATCCCGTCCGATAATCTCATAAATTGTTGCATAATAAATAGTACGAACACGCAAGTTCCTTTTAACTGCAGAATTCAGGGGAGGAATCTGAAAAATCTTTCCATGAAACTTTTTAAATATAGTTCTAACTATTTCATCATCAATATCATCATGTAGCCTCATTAAACAAACATATTCTTTTGGAGCTGATAATAAAAGCTGAATAACTCTTGTTGAAGATTCCATTCCAATAGGAAGAATTCCAGTTACTTTAGGATCAAGAGTTCCACCATGTCCTGCTTTTTCAACATTTAGAATATGTTTCACCCAAGAGTCAATTTCATGAGATGTTGGACCAGAAGGCTTATCTAAATTTATAATTCCTTTAGATATATGTTCTTCAATAGGTCTACTATATGGATCATTACCATACGATGGATCAGTTTCACTTTCAGATTTAATAATAAGTTTTCCCATTGAAATAGCCTTCCACAACCAGATAATATTTAATCAAAGATAATAAGTACCAGGTAAATCATAAAATTAATTATAAAAAGATTAAAATAGATATTAAATAGATAATAGCTATTAATTATTAGCTATTTAATACAGAATATATAAAAATAATGTTTAGACTTATAAAATAATAAATTTTAAAATGTTAATAAATATTTAAATAAATTTAAAACTTCAGTCATTTAATAAAAGCATTCCATTCTTAAATGATTAACTCACGAAACAGTTTTTGATCAAACTTTTATTTCCTGATGAAAATTTAGAGAAATATTTGATTCTCATTTTTAAAGTTTAGTTTATTATTCTAAAGAACTTAATGAAGTTTTAATTGTTTCAATATCATCAGAAACTTCAATAGTTTGTTCAAGAGGTTCTAAATGACTTATATTACATCTTCTATTTTTAACACTTGCTCCAACAACTTCTACGAAACTTTCGTCAATAACTTCAATAATTACACACTTTTCTCCTGCTTCTCTTCCAGCAGTTTTTAAACATACTCTTCCTACTTCAATTGATGCCATTATATCACCTTTAATGTTGTTAATATGATTTCAGCTATACTATCTGGATTAAAACTATGAGTATTAAGTATTAAATCATATACATCTAAATTATTAATATTTATATTATGAATATCAAGATATCGCACAGCTTCACTTTTTTCACGAAACTTGATTTCACTTTCAGCTAAATCTAAAGACTTGGATTCCCTATTACAAATCCTTTGAGTCCTTACATCTAATGGAGCTGTCATCCATATCTTAATATCTGCTTCAACAAAATATGCTGAAAGCCTTCCTTCAATAATAAGATTTTTAGACTCTTCTTTAGATTTTTTAGCTATTTTTTCTTGTCTCCTATCGATTTCCATATCTATATCTGTATTACCTTCAGCAAATGTGCTAAATTCAAGAACAGACATGCCAGATTCACGTGCCATCTGCCTAAATATATCACCTGCAGAGATGAAAGGAATATTTAGCTTTTTAGATAATACTTCAGCTGCAGTAGTAGTTCCACTACCTGCTAATCCACCGACAGTTATAATCATTATGACCTTGCCTCATTTTTGAAATGTTTACGTAAACACTTAGTACATAAATATCCACCAAATGGTCTATTAGGTCTTTTTTTGCTTTTAGCTAATTTTTTTATTTCGTAAGGTCTTCCTCTTGGAACTCCATGAAGTACTTGACCACATTCAGCACAAATATGCTTACTTGGTTTTTTCTTCTTGTATCTTAATACAGTTTTTCCACCAGGAGTTTTTTTAAAAGTTCTTTTGTATGATCTAGATCTATATCTCATTGCAGGCATAAAATCCACCTATATATGTATTAATTAGTATTAAAAAAGTTCATAATTTTTTGTAAATAGCGAAATGAAAAAATCATGGAGAGGTAAAACTTACAATCAATAATAATTGTAAATTATGAATATTAAAATTTGGTTTTAATAGTATTTAAATTTAGTTCTAAAAATCTAATAAATTATCCACTTATTGCATTAAGTAAAAGTATTCAATAAATGTAGAATATAAAATATATATTACTATAGATATGTATAGATATACCCATACATCATGCGACAAAAATAAATAGAATTATTTAAATAAATTCAGTAAACCCAAATAGCTATTTATTTAATTGAATTAATCAGCTCAACATATAAAATAATTAAACACATTTAAGATTAAACCCAAAGTAAAAATGGAGAAAATTAAAATATTAAATTGAAAATGTTAATTATACTAATAAAATATTAATTATACTAATAATTCCAATTATCAATAACATGAATAATTAAATGAGTTATAATTTTTGAACTGTAGTTACATTCCAGATTTCAATCCAAAAGCTTTTCTAAGGATTTGAGACACTGTAAATGTACATAAAATATACCATCCTAACCAACCCACAGCATATGGAACAGTAGTAACTACAACAGGATTGGTAAATATAGCATAAATACCACGCCATACAGGAACTAACAAAACATAGAAAACAAATGGAGGGAATGATGCTATAGCACTATTAAGAGATGCTTGCCCCATCCAATAGAAAATAAGCAATATAGGAACAAACGTGACAATTAAAGGCTTAAATGACATTTTCATCATATCAGATTGTTTTTTCATGAAATCTTTTTGTTCATTTTGCATTTTTGCAATTGCTTTTGCATCACCACTTTTTTGTGCTTCACGCATCCTATTTTGAAATTCTTTCATTTCTTCCCTAATATCATCCATTTCATCATGGTTAACTAAAAGTTTATTTGCAACTGTAGTTATTAAAGATATTATAGTTGATATTAAAAATATAGTTAACAATGGGTTACTTGGATCAGGATCAATAGCTATTATTGGATTGAAAATACTATTTAAGGCTCCGAAAATTATCTCTAATACCATTTTTACTTCCTCTTAAGTTAATGATGCTCTGATTAAACATTGTTAAATAGCTATCAAAGTATATAATCATAAACATCATTTAAAGATATATTAATCTATAAATTATACATACTTAATATGTATGAAAATGTTATTTAAATTAAAATAATATAATTAATCTTAATTTTATCATATTTAAAAGTAATTAATAAAATATAAATTAACTTTAATTAATATATAAATTAACTCTAAATTAATTTTTGAAACTTTAATTAATATATAAATTAACTTTAAATTAATTTTTGAAACTTTAATTAAATATTTAAAACTTCTACAAGTTGTGAGACTATTTTATCAAGTTCACCATCATGATTTTCTAAGATTTTAACAGTTGCACCTGTAAGAGTCGCATATGCCATTGCAGTAGATCTATTGATCTCTTGATGTAAATCAATTTCTTTAACTCTATCAGCATCTCTATTTCTAGTTTCATCAGAAATACGTCTAAGCATTATCTCATCAGGATAAGCTTCAATAATAACAAAATTACTTGGATTTAACTCCTCTAAAATCCATTTAGGAAGCCCTGGAAGGAATCCTGAAGGAGTACTTATAGTACAATGAGTATCTACAATAACATTTTCAGATTCAGACTTTTCCTTTATCTTTTTTGCAGCTTCTTTTTGAATAATTTTTTGAACATCTGGAGATAATTTCCTTAAATCATCCCTATGATTAGCAATATCTTTCTTTTTAGCTATTTCAATCATCATGTCCCCATAATTAATATGAATAAAGTCAACTTCTTCTAAAGTTTTATTAAGGACTGTTGTACTCCCAGATCCTGGTATACCAGTTATAACTACTAATTTCAAATGATCCCCTCAATTAAATAATAATTTTAATAATATTCTATCTGTATGAAATATAAAAATAAAATATCATTAGATTAATGTTAATCTTTTTAATATAAATATTTATAAAAATTGATTAAAATATTTTATGTACAATCTTATAATAAAATGTGCAAAAATGACCTGGCTAAAATTAAAAATAGAATTATTAAATAATAGCTATGTTAAAAAAGATGAATAATAAAAATAAGAATTAATGAAATATTATTAAACAAAAATAATGGCTAAAAATTAATAATTAAATATAATTAGATAGACCATAGTAAAATTATAGATATAACTAATTGATATAGTAAAATTATAGATATAACTAATCAATATAGTAAAACTATAATTAAAATTATAGCCACTAATATCAACCATTAATAATAGTTATTAATAATATGATTAGTCACCTAAGAACTTTCTAAGTGCTGGATGCATATCCATAAGTTGTTCTTGTGCAATTTCTTCATATAATTTGTATACAATACCTACTGTAAGTAGTACACCAGTACCTCCACCTACAGCTTGTGTTAAATCAGCACCAAATGCAAGTAAACCTACAAACAATCCTCCAAGAACAGTTAAAGGAGGAATATATTTTCTCATAATTTTATACAGTTGAGTTTTACTACTTCTAAATCCTGGAATTTGAACCCCATTAGTGTACAAATCATTCGCTACCTTATCAGCACCTAATCCCCCAATTTCTACCCATAAAATTGCAAAAAGAACACAGAATCCTAAATAGAAAATTGCATAAATTAAAACCCTGAATGGATTCGTGAGAATGGTTGCAAGCTGTGGTGTTGTAAGGTATAAAGCAAGTCCACTAATAGCTTTACCACCTTGTACAGTCCCTAAAATTGGTATACCTATCTTCTGGAATACACTAGCAACAAGAGACACATTAACAAGTAATGCACTTGTTAAAATAACTGGCATATTACTTGCATAAATGAATTTTAATGGGAATTTTCCTACAGCACCCTTGATTCTTCCATGCCCTCTTGCTCTTCCTTGCGAGATAGGAATTTCAATTTTCATACTCTCACCATATACAGCAACGAAGAACACTATAATCGTAGCAACTAAAGGCAACAATAGTGAAGGATTTGGTGCCCCACCAACTACAGATTGAATAAATCCTGGAATCATACCAGGCATTACACCAGCTTGAACTCTAGAAGGTAAGAAATTAAATGTTCCTACAATTATCGACTGAGCAACTCCAGCAGCAATAAATAGACCTACACCACTTCCAAATCCCCATTTAGTAACAACTTCATCTAGGAACAATATCAACATAGCCCCAATAATTAGTTGAATCATTATAATTCCTAAATATTCTGGACCAATAGGAATCAAACTTCCAGTGAATACTAAAACTCCTGCTTCAAAAACTGTGAAAACAATTGCTAAGACTTTTTGAGTAGATTGGAATAATGATTTATGTTCATGTTTTGATAAATCCAAATTCAGTATTTTAGCACCAACAAGAACTTGAAGTACAATTGATGATGTTACAATTGGACCAATTCCCAAAGTCAGAATTGAACCAAAACTACCTGCTAAAACTGCTCTTAATTGAGCAAATTGATCAACTGCATTAGGACTTAATCCATACAACGGAATTTCTGCCAAAAAGTAATATAAGACCAAAACAATAGCTAACCACTTAAGTTTCTCCTTGAAACCTTGTCTGTGTGTTGGAGCCCTAACCTCAGGCAATAAAGAGTATAAAGGTTTTAATTTTTCCAAGAACATTTCTATTTCCTCAATAAAATATTAATTATTGGATTTAACTATAAGAACATATGTAAAATAAACAATATTTATAAATAATAGATTATTTATTAAATTAAAATGGAATAATCCTTTTATAACCAATTTCAGTAAAATTTCAAAATAGGATAATGATATAAATCCATATAAAAATGAATTTATTAATAAACAATTAAGAATATAATTATAGTTTATACTTATATTATAAGAACCATACTATATAAATATATATTATAATACTGTTATACTATAAATATAATATAAAATTAAAATCTTAAAATATAGACTATTTAATATTTTATTGATAACTATAATTAAAAAATATATAACTATGATTAAAAATATTAACCTGCTAAATAAATATATGAGCATGTGCAATAATTATTTTAGTCAATGAATAAGGACTTTAGATATTTAAACTAAAATATAGTCATGAATTTTTAAATTTAAAGGCGATGAAGAGCCTCATTTATGAATTGAAGATTTTATATAAAATAAGTTTTGATCAGATTTTTTAAAAGTTTGATAGGATATAATCAATTGTATTAATTTATATTAAATTGTATTAAATCAAAAAAATAAGTTTATACTGCAAATAAATGTAAAGACTGTATAGAGTTTAAAAAGAATATAAAAAATAAATTTAAAGTAATTTAAATAAATTACAATTTTATAGCTTCTCCACCTGCAGATTGGATTTTCTCTTCAGCAGATGCAGAAAATTTAGGAGATTTGATTGTTAAAGGAGATAAAAGTTTACCATTACCTAAAACTTTATTAAATCCTAATTTAGTAACATCTATTACAATGGAATCGCCTTCTTTAATAGCAATACCTTTTTTGAGTAGCTGTTCTGTTTTATCTTGGAGGTAATCTAAGTTAACGGGGCTTGATTTTTTAATCATGCTTTGAGGTCTTTTAAAACCATGTTTACCATAGTGATCAGGGTCGAATTTGACAATCCATGTCCAGTGGTGTTTTTTCCCACCTGCTTTACCTTTTCCACCTTTATGACCTGCACCACGACGTTTTTTAGTACAACCTCCACCAATAGATCGTGAGCCTCTCATTTTATTGATTTTTCTTTTTCTTCTAATCATAATATCAACCTGAATTAAGTGAAAAATTAATTAAATCATTTTCTTCGCAAGATCTTTAATAAGATCTCCTCTGAAACCTAAAGAACCGCCTTCATTAAAAGAAAGTCTTATGGACTCATAACCTTTTCTTGGAGGATGTAATCTAAATACGGGTTTCATATCAATATCTTGAGCTTTAATTTCCGAATTTAAAAGTCCATTAGCTAGCTCATCAATTGAAGAATAATCTGAATTTTCTAAGAGGTATTCATCAGTGATTTTATCTCCACCAACAATTCTTCCTCTTTTAGCTATTATTTTAACTAAAGTTTCAGAATCAATTTCTCCCCAAGTAATGTAATCCTTAGCTTTTTGAAGCATTCCATTAAAACTTGGATTTTCTTCAATAAGAACGGCATGATTAATTCTAGTAAGCCTCAACATCTTTAAAGTCTCTGCAATGTCCCTATTAACACCAGTAGTGCCTCTAACTCTAATAACTAAAAACATTAAAATCACCAGTTTAATTATTTAGAACATACACCTAATTTTTTAAGGTTTTTATCACTAATTTTAACCTTACTTAGGTTTTTCAAAGCATCAAAAGTTGCATTGGCAAAATTAACAGTAGTTTGAGTCTGACCACTTGTTTGAGACCATACATCTTTAATTCCTGCAAGTTTCATTATAGTTTTACCTACATTACCAACAACAAGACCAACTCCTGCAGGAGCTGGCATTAATGTGACTTTAACACTTCCAGTTTTACCATCGACTTTAAATGGAACTGTGTGTTCTCTTCCACAAACACAACCCCAATCTCCACAGCCTCTTCTTAGCTTAATAATGTTATATTTAGCATCATCAACAGCTTTTCTGATAGCTGGACCTACTTCACGAGCTTTACCTTGACCTAATCCAACGTATCCATTTTTATTGCCTACTGCAACAATTACTCTGAAGTTTACTTTTCTACCAGATTTATGCATTCTTTGAACTAAGTTTACATCCATTACTTCTTCTTCTAAGTCTGGAAGTAAAGCATCGATAATTTCTAATTCCATTACTGGAAGACCTTTTTCAAAAATCTCATCAATATCTGTGATTTTTCCTTCTTTAACCAGATCACCAAGCTTTGTTTTAGGCTCCCATTCTTCCATATTAAAACTCATAATTATGCCTCATTATTAATTTTGTTTTTTATTGTCTCAAAGTGATCAGGTAAATCTACAGGTTGAAGTCCTTTGCTTAAATATTGAGAAAATTGCTTTTTAAGTCCTTCTTCATCTAACAGCTTTGCATACTCTACAATATGCACACCAGTTATCCTATCTTCATCAGGAAGAACTGATTCGCCATGAGGAACATTTAATCCTGCATCCACAGCACCTTTAAGGGCAGCGAAAACTTTAGATCCTTTAGTGGAAGATTTTAAACCAATATCAAGAACTGCATCTTCAATACCTTGTTTTAAAGCTCTTTTAGCACAAAGGTATGCTGTTAAATATGCAGCACTGGTATTTTTCAATCCACCTAACCATCCTATTTTTTGTAAGTCTTTTGAATGTGCAGAAACAAGAGTTTCATCACCATTTGTTCCAACACCTATAATTTGAACAATAACATTAGCATTAGAAAGTCTAACAACTAATCTATAAGTATCTAAATCAATTAATTTAATTCTATTAGCATAATTAGTTTTTCCTTCTCTTCTTCTTCTAAATGCTACTTTATATTTTGATCCGTGCGCCATTAAATCAACTCCTATTTAATCAAGTCATGATCCCTTGCATAGGTTTTCATGTATGATTTACTTCTAAAGGCACCACCCTTAGCCATTCTGTACAATTTTCTGTAAGTGGTAGGGTCTATTTCATTATTAGTACGCATAGATTTTAAATCTTTCCTTAAAGCTCTGATTGTAGTCATCCAAGCTTTCTTTTTAGGTGTACGAGCCTTTTTAGCTCCTTTAACACTACCTCTACCTTTTCTTTTCCCTTTTCTCTTCTGCTCAGCTAATTTTTTTGACCTGTAACTACTTATACCAGTTTTAGGCTTAGCTTTTATAATACCTTGATTTATTAGCTGCTTTATATTTCCTCTTGTAATAGCTCGTGATACTTCTTCTGATTCATTGGGATCTATCCATACCCGGTTAACCCCTACTTTAAGCACACTCGCAGCTAATCTTTTTTGAGTAGTAAGATTCATAATAAACCTCCATTTAATTAATAAACTTATTTTAAACAAGTCCCCTATTTCCAATATTATATTTTTGTAATATATATCAGAAATTATGATAAATAACATCTTAAGGCAGATAGCTATTCTATAATAGCTGTTTAAAATAGCTATTTTATCATATTATATTAATGACTAATTAAATACCACATATTGCATAATTACATTTTAATGTTCTAAAATTTCAAACCCTTGAATAATAATTTATTCTTGTCATTAATACTAATTATTAAATTATTGTAATTATTAAATATTGTATTGATAAAAGTTTAATTAAACTTTATTTAATAAGTATTTTAATCAAGTTACTTTAATTTAAATATCTTTAATAAGTATTTTAACTAAATTACTTTAATTTAAATATCTTTAATAAGTATTTTAACTAAATTACTTTAATTTAAATATTTTTATTTAATATCTTAATTCCAAGTTCAGATGCTTTTTTAAGCATTTCAACTTTTTTTCTTTTACCAATAGTAGCACTTATTCTTCCAGCATCAGTTGCAGGATCTAACTTTTCTAAATCTTGCATATTACATACTAGTATATCTTTATAGCCAGAAGGATGAAGACCTCTAATATCACGAGGAGTTCTGTATCCTATAGAAGGCATATCAGGTTTGCCTGCTTCATATCTCCTCATTTTACTAGTTTTTCCTCTTGGACGTCTCCATTTTACTCCAAGTTTTTTATACCTAGCATATTCTTGTCGTTTAAACTTCTTTTTCATATAAATCACCAAATAGCTAAATATCAGTTTTTACTAACTAAATATATTCCATCTTGGAATACTCTTGGGTCTCTTCCTTTAATTTTTGTAGCTTGTTCTAAATTAGCCATTGTTTGACCAACATCTTCTTTGTTAATACCAGTGATGGTAACTTCATCACCTTTAACATTAACTTTAGCACCACCTACAACATTAGCAGTCCTAGGATGTCTTTCACCAAGGAAATTATCAATAACTACTTTATTTCCATTTACTTTAACAGTCATTGGAAAATGAGCAAAGACAATTTTCATGTGATAAGTAAATCCTTCAGTTACACCAGTTATCATATTAGTTAAATGAGCTCTGGTAGTACCAATCATGGATTTATCTTTTTTCTTAGGAAAATTTGTGGTTAGAACAAGTTTATCTTCGATTTGTTCCAGAGAAATACTTGGATAATTAAAAGTCCTGGAAATTTCGCCTTTAGGACCTTTGACTTTTACATCTTTATCAATTATAACATCAACATCATCCGGAACTTCAATTTCTTCAATAATATTAGCACTTAAAACCATAATATCACTTAATACATGTAAGCCAGCAAACGACCCCCAATTCCCTTCTCTTTTGCCTCATAATGAGTCATGATTCCTTCAGGAGTTGTCACGATTAAAATTCCGAAATTTTCTGCTGGTAAATATCTTTTCTCGAATTTTTCAAATTCATCTTTCTTAACAGAATGACGAGGTTTAATAACACCACATTGATTGATGTTACCACCAAGTTCAACAAAGAACTTTCCTGCTTTTCCATCATCCACATATTCAAACTCACCAATGTAATTTTCTTTTTGCATTGTGCTTAAAACTTCCCCAATTAAATTTGAGGCAGGATTGATGTAACAGGAGTCATTGACCTGTAATTCATTATTTCTTATATTTGTAAGAGCATTAGCAAGAGGATCCATAAGAGTCATATTAAACACCTCTAATTATATTTTTTAAATCCTATTTTAGGAGCAACTTCTCTAAAACATTGTCTGCAAAGCATAAGCCCATACCTACTAATCATAGCAGAGTGGTCACCACACCTACTACATTTTTTAGCTGCTTTCCCGTATTTTCTTGGCAATATATCACCTTATTCTTTATCAATTTCAATTTCAAAAGTATCTTCCATAAAACCAATGGTTTCTTCTTTAGTAACAGTATGTTTACTTGGAATTCTTTTTCTTTGAATTTTTCTACGTTTAATTCTATACCCTGGTTTTTCAAAGGTTATAGAAACATTAAGACCAAAAATACCTATATCTGGATCATATTTAATTCCAGGCATATCAATATGTTCTGCTATACCAAAAGAAACATTTCCTTGAGCATCAAATTGTTTTTCATTTAAATGATTACCAATACCATCTAAAACTAATTTTATAGCATCATATGCTTTTTGACCTCTGAGAGTTACTTTACATGCAATAGGTTGGTGTTTTCTAATACCCCACTCAGGATTAGTTACTTTAGAGAAAGTTTTTACTGGTTGTTGACCAGTTAAATTAGTTAAAAGGTTGATTGCACGAGATAATCTTTCTCCAGCATCACCAACACCAATATTTAAAGTAGCTTTCGCTATAGTTACTTGTTCCATTGGATTCATCTATTTACCTCCAGGAAGAGAAATAACAGGTTCATCACTACCAATAACAAAAGCATAATCTTTTAATGTAATGAAAGTGTCTTTCTTATCATTTTCAATTACAACAGTGTTTGGTTTAGATGAATCATTAATAACTATATCATTAATTTTTCCAATTTCACCAGTATGTTTACCACCAGTAACTAAAACAAGAGATCCTTTGCTAAATTCATAAACTTCAGCGATTTCTTGATCTGGAACTTTTAAACTAATAACATCTCCAGCAGATATATCTTCTTCAGTAGTAACATTCCGACCATCATGAAGATTTAATTGATTCTTACCTTCTTTGATAGTTGTTTTGTTAATAACTTTACATAATTTAAAATTTGCATTTTCATCTGGAATATTGTGAAGAGTTAATCTACCTTTTGCATCAGGAAGAACTCTGTATGTACCTTCAGTTTTTGGAATTTGAATAACATCCATAAATCCAACAGGGAATTTATAGTCTTTACGAGCTCTTCCATCAACTAAAACATTTCCAGTATTTATGATTCTTTTAGCTTCTCTAGAATTATCTGATAATTTTAAAATATCCCTAATAACCACAAGCAATGGTAAAGAATATTCAATAGCATGAGAACCTGCAGCAGGTTTGACTGTCCATTTATCGACTTTAGGATGAATTGGCCAGGTTCTAGGTGCTTTGAATCTTTTTAAATGCTTTCTTGATCCCATATTTGCCATATTATTCCTTCCTCTCAATAAGTTTATATCTCATATCGTCTTTCATATCTGCTTCAATAAGTACAAGATTAGATGGATGAATAGGTACAAACACTGGAGTACTATCAACTTTATTAATAGTTACTCCTTCAATGTAAACTTTATAGTTTTTACTGTCTATACTTTCTACTTTACCTTTAGTGTCTTTGAAGTCACCACGAACAATTTCAACAGTGTCTCCAATTTTAATTGGTAAAGATCTTCTACCATAATCTTCTCGTAATTTTTCACTTAAGCTTACACCCATCATTTTCCGACGTGTATGTTTAGGTGCAGTGTATAAAAATTTCCTTTGTTTTCTTGGTTGTTTTGACATTAAATCACCTTTAAATCAAGATACTTGCTGCACTACCAACACTTGGCCATTTATCTGCTGCTTCCTTAGCAACAGGACCCCTTATTTCAGAACCTTTAAGAACACCTTCTGGAGAGATAATAACTGCAGCATTATCTTCAAACTTAACACGCAATCCATCAGCACGACGATATTCTTTTTTTTGTCTTACAACAACTGCATTGACAACTTCTCTTCTCATATCAGCAGTTCCTTTTTTAACAGACGCAACAATGATATCTCCAACACCTGCAACATCCAATCTTCTACGAACTCCTTTAAATCCTTTAACAGATATGATTTCGATTTCACGAGCTCCAGTATTGTCAACACATTGTAAATTAGCTCCAATAGGTAATGCTTTAGAAACATTAGATGTTATTGCCTTCATTATTCATCACCTTTAACTTCAACTAAAACAAAGTGTTTGGTCTTACTTAAAGGTCGACATTCTGCTACTTTAACAGTATCTCCCACATTTACACTAAGACAATCAGGTTTATGTACACTAATTTTTGATTTTCTTTTTTCATATCTTTCATATTTCTTTATGAACTTGTAAAAACTTCTTTCCACCGTAATTGTCCTTTCTGCTTTATTACTAGAGACAATTCCTTCAAGAATTTGCCCCCTAACAGGCAAATTTCCATGAAAAGGGCAGTTAGGATCATTACATTCAGTTTCTGGTTCTTGGACATTAAGACCAACCATACTATCACCAACTAAACTTTTTTATATTTCTTTTTTATTCTATCTTCAGGACGATTAACTAAAATTTTCCCATCAATTTCAACCCATTCACCATTTGGAAGTTTAAAATGGAAGACAGATATATCTTTGGAGATTATTTTTTCTGAAACTATTCTCTTCCCTGAAATTATTTTCTCTAAAGATTTACCATAACTCAAATTAGACTCTAATTTAATAGTTAAGGTTTTTTTAGTTTCATCTATAACATATCCACATAAACCTATAATGGAGTTGTTTTTACTATAAACAACTTCAAGATATAATCCAATTAATTCATGGCGAAAAATATTTTCTGAAGTTATCATAGTAATCTTTGGTTAAAATTATTTATGATTATTATGCTATTTGAATAGCTTAACAATTGCATAGATAATATTTCAATAAATGTAAATTATCCTTAGAGTCTTAAAATTACATTCTAGAAACTTAACTAAGCACGACAATTATCTCCTTTTTCTTCTATTAAACTTCTTATCAGCATCACGAATTTCAATAGTATCTGAAGAGAAACCAATATCAGATAAAACTTCTTTAACTTTTCGTTTATGATCTCCTTGAAGTTCAATTTGACCTTTTTTGGCAGTACCTCCGCAGGCACACCGAGCTTTCAATTCTTTAGTAAGCTCTTTAATGTCAATGTCATGTTCGTCAATACCTTCTACAATTGTCATAAGTTTTCCAAATCGTCTTCTAACTGTGAATACCTTGACAGTTTGAACTTCTCTTGCAATTTCTTCACAAACACAAAGTTCTTCTGGAAGACCGCATACATCACAAATTTTCATTTAGTTCTCCTTCTGTTTTTGACTCATAATTGTTAAAACACGAGCGATAGTTCTTTTAAGTTCTCTAATTTTGCCAGGGTTTTCATTAACACCTGCAGCAGCACTTTTAGAAACGTTTTTAGCCAATTCTACTTTGAGTTCATCCAATTTTTCTCGAATATCCTCAATTTCCATTTCCCAAAGTTCTTTACTTCTTAAAATTGCCATTATTATTCAACCTTGATTATATTAAATTGAATTCAAAGATAGCTATTTTGAATTATTAATATCATTATTCCGCAAAATTAAATTAATGCATTTAAATTAAGACATGAATAAATGATAAGAATCTGAATCATTCTTCAGATTCTGTTTTAGAATCATTTGAATCTTCTAAAACTTCTTCTTCAATAGCATCTTCAAGATTTTCAAGTTCTTCAGCTTCATCCTCAATTTCGTCTAATTCCTCAATAACATCTTCAATTTCTTCAGTTAGAGTTTCCACATCTTCAGAGATAGCTATATCTTCAGAGATAGCTACATTTTCAGAAACAGTTTCTTCTTCAGATGTTTCTTCAATTACTGGAGGGTAGATGTCAACCTTATCAGGTAAGACTGCATCAGGAGGCATAATTCTTACAAAAACACCTAAAACACCTGGTTTTAACTGAACTGTAGCAAATCCTTCCTTAACAAAGCGTATTGAAGGTTCACCACATTTTTTAATGTATCCTTCAACAAATTTTGCTGTTGCAGAACGAGACCCTCTGATTTTACCAGATATTGTAACTTCTACACCTTGTGCTCCAGAACCCATGATTCTACGAATAGTAGAATATGCTACTCTTCTAAAATGCATTCCTCTTTGTAACATTGAAGCAATTTTAGAAGCCATGATTTTTGGATTAAGTTCAGGAACATCTACCTCTTTAACTTCAACTTGAGGATTATCAAGATCAAAATTGTTTTTAAGAGTTTGAGTAATAGAACGAACTGTTTTTCCACCACGACCAATAACCATTCCTGGTCTTTCAGCATATACAACAATCATGGTTCCAAGAGGACTAACTTGAACATCCATTCCACCATATCCAGCTCTTTCAAGCTTGCTTTCAAGATATTCATCGATTTTTGTTCTTTTAAGACCTTCTGTAACAAAATCTTTTTCTATCATAATTAATCCTCTCCTAAAACAATTTGTACATGAGTTGTAGGAGTATTGAATGGAGTTGCTCTACCAAAAGCTCTTGGACGACCACCAGGTATGATTTTACCTCGATGGCTAGATATATGAGATATTACAAGATTTTCAGAATCTAGACCATGGTATTCAGCATTAGCTTCAGCATTGTTAAGAACTTTTAAAATTTGAGTAGCTGCTTTAACAGGATATCTACCACTTGAAGTACCTTTAAGACCTTTCCTATGACCTACTTTTTTGTTATGCCTTTTAAATGGAATAGGCTTTTTTAATTCTATTACTTCATTTAAATAGTTTTTAGCTTTTTCTACTTCCATACCACGTAATTCTCTACAAATTTCATAAGAATGTTTTGGAGAAATTACAAGAGATCTGCCCATTGCACGTGCAATTTTAGAATCTTCCTTAGAATTTTCTTTTTCATTATAAGCATATTTAACTTTTGACATCTTAAAAATCTCCTTACTTAAGTGGTACGAACATAGATGATCTTGTAGCTCCCATACCTGGGTCTCCATGCTGAACTTTTTGTCTTGTAGGTGCAAATTCACCAAAGTAAGAACCTATCATTTCAGGAGTAAACTCTACTTCAACAAACACTTTACCATTGTATATGCCAAATATAGTGCCAACCATTTCTGGAAGGACTATCATGTCCCTACAATGAGTTTTAATGACTATAGGTTTCCCACTTTTGTTTTTATCCTCATTCTTTTTTAATTTTCTCATTTTATCAAGAACAATTTGTTGTCTTGGTAAAAATCCTCTTTTTAAAGATCTTCTTTGCCTTGAAGGTAATAATTTTATTAAATCTTCTAAAGACATTTCCTTTAATTCTTCTATTGTATACCCGTGATACTTAAAAATTTTTCTTGCCAATAAGTCACCTCCTAGTGTAAATTATCTTCTTCTTCCTGTTCTTCTTGCTGCAATAGAACCAACCTTCCTTCCTGGAGGAGCATGTCTTGAAACAGTAGTTGGTCGACCAGGGTGTTGTCTATTACCTCCACCGTGAGGGTGATCAATAGCGTTCATTGCAACTCCTCTAACAGTCATTGATTTCTTACCTTTAGCTTTAAAAGCATGCCATCTAAGACCTGCTTTAAGGAATGGTTTTTCTTTTCTTCCTCCGCCAGCTACAACACCTATACTTGCACGGCATGCAGAGTTAAAAGTTTTTAATTCACCAGAAGGTAACTCTATAACTGTTTTACCTACATCATGTGTAATTAAAGAAGCATAAGTTCCAGAAGACCTTACAAATCGTCCACCATCACCAGGTCTGTTTTCTATATTGTATACAGGAGTACCTTCAGGAATTTCCGCAAGAGGCAAAGTATTTCCAAAGCTAATTGGAGCAGAAATACCACAGGCTATATCATCCCCAACTTGAATACTTTCTGGAGCTAATATATACCTTTTCTCACCATTATCAAATTTAACATTTGCAATAGGTGCAGTTCTTCCAGGATCGTGAATAATTTCAATAACTTTTCCTTTTAAGCTTCCTTCTTTTTCTAAAGCATCATAAACCCTATATTGGATTTTATCTTTAAATCTGTGAGAAGCACTACGATATGTTGGGGTTCCTCTACCACGTCTTTGGTGTATTAATCGTTTTCCCATTAAAAATCCCCCTTAGAATACTCCTATACGAACAGCAATATCTTCAGCTTTGTTTTCTTCAGCAAGCTTTATATAAGCAACTTTAATCCCTTTAGAAGTAATATGAGTATTTACTCTAACAACTTCTTCTTCAAAAAGTTTTTCAAAAGCTCTTTGAATAGCTGCCTTCTTACTTTGCCTAAGAACAACAAAAGCAAGTTCATTATTCTGATCAATTAGATTCATAGTTTTCTCAGTAACATGAGGTTTTATAATAACTGCATATGGATCCATAAATTTCACCTTCTAAATCATTCCAGATTATTGGAATAATCCTCCCAACATCTCAATAGCAGATTTAGTAAAAACAGTTAAACGTCCAGGGTGAGTTCCAGGAGCCAATAATTCAGTATTTAAATTATTAGCAGCAACAATATCAACACCAGCATGGTTTCTAGCACCTAAACCAATACCCTGATCTTTTGCTACAACAATTAAAGGTCCTTTAGTAGTTTTATATTTTCTACCTCTTAGTTTACCTTTACCTGCTCTGATTTTCTTTCCACTTTTTGCTCTAATAACATCATCATAAATACCTAAAGTTTTGAAGATTTCTCTAGTTTCTTTAGCTGTTTTAATAGAGGCTAATTCATCATCTACCACTAAAGGTATTTGAGGAATATTTTCTATTTTATGACCTCTTTTTGCAACTATATCTTTATTTACAACTGCTGCAAGAGCTGATCTGATAGCGAATCTTCTTTCCTTTTTATTGATTTTTTCATGATGATTTTTCGCAGCTCTAGGTGGGTGAGCTCTTCTACCACCAATAGCTTGTGGAATAAAAGCTGCTTTAGAACCATTTTTAATTCTTGGAACCATAGCTGCACCCCTACCTGAACCCCAAGATTCAGCAGAAGTTCTCTTACCTGCCATAGGATCAGTTCCCCATGGTTGTACTCTCGCTGTTTGTGAAGATATAACAGCTCTTTTGATAAGATCTGGTCTAAAGGCTTCATTGAAAATAGCTGGAAGTTCAACTTCTTCTTTGACTTCTCCTTTTATTGAATAAACATTAACTTTCATTACAATCACTTTTTATGTTTAAACGCCTTGTTTAGACTTAGTACTTATGTGATTAATTTGAGGTGCATCATTAGATTTACCATGTGCCCTAATAGCTTTCCTGAGAATAATTAATCTTTTACTTGGACCTGGAAGAGATCCTTTAACTAAAATGAAATCATTTTTAACAAGCCCATACTTTATGAATCCACCATCTGGATTAACTAAATCAACTTCAGAAACATCCCCGATTTTCAATATTTTCTTATTAACTTCGGTTCTTTTATGATATCCCATTTGTCCAGCTTGTGCAACAGTCCACATAGTTCTTGATGGAGTCCATGGTCCAATAGAACCAACATGTCTTCCTTTACTACTTCTAGCAGCTTTACCATATTGAATTCTAATACCGAATCGTTTAACTGGTCCTTGGAAACCTTTACCTTTTGTAGTAGCAATAGAATCTACAACTTGCCCTTCAGAGAAAACATCATTTGCTTTAACTTCTTGACCAAGTAGTTCAATAGCTGCATTTAATTGTTCTTCAGGAGTTTTTCCACCAATACCAGATTCAAATATTTCAGGTTTTTTCTTAGGTATACTGACTAACTTTGGATTAGTGTGAATTAAAAGTCTAACTTCTTCAATATTTTCTAATTCACCTTGTATGTTTGCAATAGCTTTAGATTTATCGTAATCCTTAGGAAGAGAAATCTTCCTTGAAAGTTCACTATCTAAATTATCTGCAAGAACCTCAGTAATAACTTTTAATCCATAAGTTGTTTTTTCGTATGCTCTTACACCCATTACCACAATAGGGGGTGCTTCTAAGACAGTTACAGGTGTGAAAATTTCCATGCCAAAAGTTGGAGAGTTTTTATCATTGTCCACAAGCATAACATGAGTCATGCCCACTTTATATCCAGAAAAACCTAAAAGCTTTGGCTCATCTTCTACAGGCCATGATTTAATTCTAGGGGTTTCCTTAGCAGCTCTTTTTCTAGGACTAAATGCAACTGATCCTTTCCTTGGCTGATGATGTCTTGCCATTAATTTACCTCCTTATTATTTAAATTTATTAAATTTCCATTAATTAATTAATGTGAATTACACTTCAAAATTATTAAATCAAACTACTAAATTAAACACTGAACTACTGAAATTTAATATTTAATCAATACAATATTAAATATAAATGTAGTTTAAATGCAAATTAGCATGAAATTCATAACTCTCAAGTTTAATTAAAGATATTCTTAAATAAGAATATATATTTCTTAAATAAGAATATATATTTAAATTAAACACGTAATAGATACAAATACTCTATTAAATGCGAATTAAATTTTTAAATCATGTTTAACCAATTAGTTAGTTCAAAAAATGACATAACATGGCGAATAAATTATTATCAAACATGAATAGGAAATATATGGTAACATAAGAAACTAAACAAAATAATTATTGAAAATAATCAATAAATTAACAATTATTTGCTAAATATTCTCTTAATTAAACCATATCTTATTAAACAATACTATTAAATCAAAATATCTATTAAGAATTTAAGTTATAATAAAATAGCTAATTAATAATAGAAATATGAATTATTAAATGAAACTCAAAGTAAATCCTTTAAAATAACATTTATTGAAAATAATAGCATTATCAATGAGACTGAATGTAATAGTACACTGTAACTATTTTATAAATGATTTACACTTTATAAATGATTTTACAAATAATCACATCAAATTAAAATATATAACCCAATATCACTCATTAAAATTACATCATAATAGCTAAAAACATGATAATACTGCAATACCCTAATAAATATCACAATAAGATCATTATAAATTATTGTAAATAATTATAAATTATTGTAAATAATTATAAATTATTCAAGCAACATTAAGCATAAATTTAAAGATTTAAGACGTTAAATATAGATAAAGTTGAATAAATTGCCTCTTCAGTCCTTACAGTTTTAGCCCCTTGTAATGGAACAAAATTTATGCTAAGTAAGTCCCATGAAGGATCATCCATATTTTCAGCGATACCTGAATAAGGACCTCCAAATAATATAGCAACATTATTAGAATCCTTTACCTTAGATTTTAATTCATTAAAAATAGTATTTATTTCCTCTCCAAACCTTGTAGTTTCAATTACAAGTTGAGGTTTAATTAATTTTAAGCTATTTTTAAGAGTTTTGTGGGTAGATAAAGTCTTATACCCCCAGTACATGTCATCTGGTTCATCAGGTGTGACAATTATCTCTTTAGCAAACTTAGTAACCTTAAAACTAAATATTTTATTGACACTAAGTTGTTCTTTGCAAAAAACTAACTCATCAATACCAATATCTACATAAGTCCCCTTTTTATTTCGTTTAACTGTAAAACCTTGCCTATAATCACCAACTTCAGGAACATCTGTTGGATGATGAGGAGTTCTTAAAGGAGGAAGTATCCCTACATGCTTAAGTTCCGATTTAATCGGAAAAGCTCGTTTACGAAGATATTGAGGACTATCCATATAATCAAGGATTTCAGCAATGAAATCACCTTCATTTGAATAATCTTTATTAGTAGAATTATCTTTATAAATAACTACCTGATTTACCCTAAAAATAGCTAATGCTCTTCCAATAAGACCAATTTTATTAGTCTTAAGTTTATAGTCACTAGTTTCCGAAAGTAATGAATCAGGAATAAATATTGATACCGTTTGTTTTTGCATTTAAAAATGTATATATTTATTTACATATAAACATTGTTATAGCTATCACTAATTAAATTACAAACACAGCATTATATCAATTATAATACTGGTAGCACAAGCTACGATTAAAATAATAATATAAATAATAGTATATAAATTTATATTATATATAAATTATATTTATAAAATTATATATAAATCTATTGTTTTTTGTAAAACTAATATTTTTTATAAAGCTATTATACTTACTATACTGAATTAATTATAAAGACCATAGATTAAAAAATGACAAAATTTCAAATAATGTGCCATTAATCTACAGATTCAACCCTTAATAATACCACGTCAATATTTTTAGATTCCATCTCATGAAATTTGTATATATTAGGTATTGGAAATTTATAATAAAATTTATGAGTTATTTCTCCACCTAAATCATTAAAATAATTAATAACAAAATTTTCACTAGATTTCATATGAAAAGAATAAGTTACTTCAGCTATTAAGCTAGCTAATTCCATAAAAGGACGATCAAGGTTTTTTTTAGATTTAAGTTGAGAGCCAAAGGGAGGATTTTGAATAACAGTATCAACATTATTAAAATAGCTACAGTTTTCATTTAAATTATTGTTTAAATATGAAAATACATTATCCATTATTTCCAACAGTACATTAACATCTTCAGTCAAAAAATGATAATTAGATATACCCATAATATTAGCTGTTTTTTTAGCTATTTCAATAGAATATTCATCTATATCCACACCAACAGCTTTTTTAGCTCCAAGAAGAAGTGAAGAGATTGCAAACATACCAGTCCCACACCCAAGATCTGCAATTTTTTTACCCCCGATATCTCCTAAATTAAAAGCATTCCATAAAACATCAGCAGCTATTGAAGCAGGAGTTGAATACTGTTCAAGCTCAACTTTAGGTTTAGGATGGGGAGGTATTGATTGAATAGCTATTTCCAAATGCTTTTTCTTAAAAATCGTCAATAAAATAAACTCCCTATTGAATTATATAAACTTAATTAAATCAAGCTAATATTTAACTTTTAAATATTAATTAAAATATCTATGTAAAATACAAAAAATATAATAAAATATTTAATTAATTAATAATATACTATTAAATTAATCAATATAGAATTTAACTTTAATTAATACTAACTTATATTTAATTAATACTGCATATTATTTTAATTATAATAATAATTAATTTTAATTAATACTGCAATATTATTTTAATTATAATAATAATTAATTTTAATTAATACTGCAATATTATTTTAATTATAAAATTAATTTTAATTAATACTAAATTATACTTAATTAATACTGCATATTATTTTAATTATTAATAATAATTAATTTTAATTAATACTAGATATATTTTAATTATAATAAAATTAATACTAGATATATTTTAATTATATTTAATATAAATTAATAAAAGTAGCTAATTAATGAATTTAACTTAATAATATATTAATAAACTTACTTGAGGGATTATATGTTTGAAAAAATATTAATTGCAAATAGAGGAGAAATAGCTATCAGAATAATGAGAGCATGTCGAGAATTAGATGTTAAAAGTGTTGCGATTTATTCTGATGCTGATAAAACTTCAATCTATACCAATTATGCTGATGAACATTACCCATTAGGAGATCCTTCACCATCAAAAAGCTATTTAAACATTGAAAAAATAATTGATATAGCTATTGACTCTGGAGCTGATGCAATACATCCAGGATACGGATTCTTAGCTGAAAATTCCAGATTTGGAAAAGAATGTGAAAAAAATGGAATTACATTAATTGGTCCAAAAGGTTCTGTAATTGAAGCAATGGGAGATAAAATTACATCAAAGAAAATGATGAGAAAAGCTGGAGTTCCTGTTGTTGAAGGAACTGATAAAGCAATATCTGATATTGATCAAGGCGTTAAAATTGCAGATAATATTGGATATCCAGTTATTGTTAAAGCTTCAGCAGGTGGTGGTGGAATTGGAATGCGCACTGCTTATGATGAAGAGGAATTAATAAAAGCAATCAAATCAACCCAGTCAGTAGCTTCAACAAATTTTGGAGATTCCACAGTATATATTGAGAAATATCTTGAAAAACCAAGACATATTGAATTTCAGATAATAGGTGATGAACATGGAAACACAATTCATGCTGCAGACAGAGAATGCTCAATCCAAAGAAGACATCAGAAGTTAATTGAAGAAGCCCCATCCCCAATAATGACCAAAGAATTAAGAAAAGAAATGGGTGACAGTGCTATTAAAGCAGCGGAGCATATTAATTATACAAATGCAGGCACTGTAGAATTCTTATATAATAAAGGAGAATACTATTTCCTTGAAATGAACACACGTATACAAGTAGAGCATCCTATTACTGAAATTATTACCAACATTGATTTAATCAAAGAACAAATAAAAATAGCTTCTGGTGCTGAACTCAGCTACACCCAAAAAGATGTGGTTGTTAGAGGTCATGCTATTGAATGTAGAATAAATGCCGAAGATCCTTTAAGTGATTTTATACCTGACCCTGGAAAAATCACAGCATACCGTTCACCAGGAGGTCCTGGAGTTCGTTTAGATAGTGGAGTTCATACAAACTATGTTATACCCCCATATTATGATTCTATGATTTCTAAGTTAATTACATGGGGAAAAAATAGAAATGAAGCTATTTGTAGAATGAAACGAGCTTTAAGTGAGTACATAATACTTGGAGTTGAAACAACAATTCCTTTCCATAAAGCAATTATGAGAAATCCTTATTTCCAAAATGCAGATCTTCATACCCATTTTGTAGACCAACATAAAAAAGGAATTGATGATGAAATGGAACAAGTGAGAAATGAAGATTTAGAGCGAATGAACCGTTTAAAATCCACATTTATGCCTGGAAAGAAAATAGCTGCAATTTCTGTAGCAGTTGGATCATATTTAAACACTGCACAAAATAATAAAAAATAAGTAGAGCCAAATTGATTACTTTAAAAGTTTATTGTTATTAAAACAATATAAAGTATAACTAACATAATATTATCTAGATAATATAATATCATCTAATTAGTATAAATTATTAAGATATTAATAATATATGTTATATATATCATGATATTTCCAAAGATTAGAAATAAAGATTAAGTAAAAATAAAATTAAATACTTAATTATAAATAAGATTAATTAAAAAAAAATTAAGAAATTTAAACATACTGAATAACTGAATATCAAATAAAAGTTGAAGCCATATGAAATTTATAATCCAATGAAGGGATCAAATGAATAAAGATATGTTAGAAATCCTATCTAAACATGAAGATAAAGTAACTAAATATGCAGATTCTATTTCAGATATTGATGAAAAAGAGGTTGCATTAATCATTAAAGAAATAGGTAACATCCACACCATAAAAGATAGTAATATAAAAGATTGTTTAAAAACTGAAACAATTGGGAAGGAAATTTTTTATTTTAAAGAAGTAAATTCTACAAATTCAGTTGCTAAGTTCTTAGCTAAAAATGGAACTGATGATGGTGCAGTCGTTTTATCAGAAGTTCAACTTAATGGAAAAGGAAGAAGAGGTAAAAAATGGGAATCTCCATCTGGAGGAGTCTGGCTATCAATTATATTGAAACCAAAAATTTCACCATCCAAAGCATCTTTAATAACCTTAGCAACAGGAGTAGTGGTAGCAAAAACCCTAAAAGCTATGGGAGTAGATGCTAAAATAAAATGGCCAAATGATATATTGATAAACAACAAGAAAGTTTGTGGAATACTTACAGAAGCCCATGCTAATTACAAAAGCGTGGATTATGTGATTGTGGGAATAGGGATCGATACAAATTTAAACCTAGACATATTACCTCCAATTATTAAAGAAGGAACAACTTCACTTAAAAAAGAACTTAAAAAAGACATTGATGACAATGAAATCATCTATACTTTTTTAAATGAATTTGAATTAATGTATGAAAAATTCCAGAAAGAAAAGTTTGAAGATATACTTAATGAATGGAGATTATTGACTCAAACAATTGGAAGTTATGTAGAAATAAAACAGCCTTTTGGAAAGATTTTAAAAGGTCATGCTGTTGGAATTACTAACAGTGGAGCACTTATTATTGAATCAGAAAATGGAGAACTAACAAAAGTTATTTCTGGAGAATGTGCAATAAAAACAAACTAAAAACAAAACAACAGATAAGAAATCATGTTGTTTACTAAATTCTATTTTTTGTAAGCATACAAGACAAACTTTTAAAAACGAGAAACTAAAGATTTCTCTAAATTTCCATCACAAAATAAAAGTTTGATCAATTTGTTTCATGAAATAAATTTGGGATAAAAAGGATTTTATAAAATTAAGCATTATTTTCTCAATTAATATTCATTATCAGCAATATTATATGTAGGTTGATTGTGAGTCTTCTTCTTTTGTTTTAACATTATTAATATCTACTATAACTATATCACCAATAGCTATTATATTATCATATTCAATGAAATAATTACTATTTTTTGAAATAGAGTTTTCTGACAAAGAGAACCAATGGTTTAAAACATCCACAATACTAAAATTGATAATTTCCTCTTCTTCTATAAGTTTATTATTTATCTGAATTTTAGATATTGTTCCAGTTCGCATATTAAGAACAATTTCTTTAATTAAACCAACATAAGTACCTTCAACTGTGTAAATAGCTAAACCTTTAAGTTTATCAATATTAATCATTTTCCCAATCCATTAGTAAATTCCTTGTGTTTAAAAATAAAATAAGTATAATTTATCCAAATTGAGTTATATACTAAATTATTTAATGTAAAATATATTGTTTAAGCTGCAGTAATATTATTGTTTTATTCAAAGTTGTAGCAATATACTATCAGCAATATTATATAATTTAATTAGTATTAATATTATTGCAACTAGTAGTTAATCAATACCTTATTAAATTTATAATTAAAGGTTATGAAAATAGAAGTTCCTCAGATTTATCATAATCATTCACTATTTCTAAAAAGCTATTAAATGAATTGAATATTTTATCTGCAAGTGTTTCCATCTTTAATTTTTCACAATCGTGGGAAGATAAATCAAAACGTATAGTTGGAGATGCTCCAGGCATTGAAACTGCAGGTATTGTAATGATTCCTTCATTTTTAAGTAAATTCATAGCTAATAAAAAGCAGCAATCCTTTGAAGATATGTTATCCAAGAGCCTATGAGATTTCAACTCATTTTTTAAGGATTCTTCAGATATCATTACTCCTGTAGGTGTTTCTTCAAAGACATTCCCTAAGGTTCCTGATGATTTATTGTTTAGCAAATTAATTAATTCCTGTTTCTTTTCTATGGAATTTTTAATGTTTTCACCATTAAATGATTTGAGCCCATTTACCATTGCTAGTATTGATGGAGGTTGTGCTTCCAGCCCAAATTGATGAGCTTTAGATTTTATTTTGTTTATTAATTCTTTTTTACCTGCCATTAATCCTCCACGAGGTCCGAACATTAATTTATCTGTACTTGTAACTACTAAATCTGCTCCAAGATCGATAGCTTTCTTTTGGTTAAACAATATAGTTCTAAGGCGTGCTCCAGAAGCATCATCTACAAAAACTGGAATTTTTCTCATTTTAGCCCGATTAATTACTTCTTTAAAAATATCTTCATCTATAACTTTATGATCCATTGTTGAACCAGTTATAATAATTAAAGAAGTGTTTTCAGGAATATGAAAATCATCTAAATTATCAAATTCGATGTAGTTTGCCCCTATTAACTTAGCACTCCTTGTAATTGAAGGATGAGCTGGAAACTCTGGAAGATAATGAATAATATAGCTATTTTCACAAACAAGTGATAAAATAGTTGCAAGAATCCCCGAACTTGTTCGATTAACTGCCAATACTTTTTCACCTCCAAGATGCTCTTTTCCAAGTGTTTCAAGTTCCTCTTCAAAAATAGCTGGACCAACATAAGTCTCTAAAAGATTTAAATCATTTTCACTAGCTATAAATCCTCCAGACAGACCAGTTAAATCATACAAATCTCGACGCCCCTTCTCATTTAAAATTGATTTAATTATTTTAAATGATGATTCGCGTTTTTTTACTTCATCTTGAGAATTTTTAATAAGCATAATATCCACTTTTAGCATAATACAAAATTATAACATACATATGATAAATTAACAATAAAAACACAAATATACAACGAACCATGAAAATATAAAAACAACTAATAAAAATTGAACAAAATTAAATAAAAAATATTTATAAAAAATTAAAAAAATATTTATAAATAAATTACAATAATAAAAAGTTTTAAAATAATTAAGAAAAATGTATGAATAATCAAAAATGAAGCCATATAATGAAAATTATTCTAATTTAAATCCATTTCCAAAAACATCCCTTATTACATCAAGATCTTTATCAGATACAGGAATAGATGTAACTTCTTCCCCTTGATTATAAGAGTATTCTGCATCAATAATTTTACCTTCAATAGTAGTATAAAATATAACACTATCTCCTTCTTCTTCAGGCTTTTTTGAAGGCAAATATATTTCTACTGAAGCTCCAAGCTGATCAAAAAATTTCTCTTTTTCTTCCTCACTTTTTAATACTTTTTTTAGTTTTCTTATTCTTGATTTAAATTTCTTTTCTGCTAATTCATTAATATCTCCAGCCATACTATCACCAAAATGTTTTATTTACATTAAATAATCCAACGAGCCAATCCGTCAATGAAAAAATCATCAAACAAATGAATATAATAAATTATATTATATAAACTATCTAAACTATATTATTTTAGTAAACTAATTATTTAAGTATTAAAAAGTTATTACTTAGTTTAATTATTAATTTAAATATTAATTAGTTTAATTAGTTATGAATTTTAAGTTTAAATTAATAGAAGTTTATAAATTTGTATTTTAGATAATTATAGATAATTTTAAATTCAATAATTCTTTTAATATCCTATCATATATAAATCTTTATAATTTTATTAATATTAATCTATAAAATTATTAAAAGAACACTAAGTTTTGAAATATTTAACTACATTAAAAATAAATTCAAGATGAAATCACTGTATAATAAAAAACAAGTAAGAAAAATAGTTAAATTCGCTTAAATAATGAAATAGCTATTTAAAAAGACTATTACCTTTAGAATCCATAGCTATTATCAAAGGACCGAAATTTTCAACGGTTAAATCCCAAATAGCTTCAGGAATACCCAAATCTAGCCAATAAACATTATTAATCTTTTTTATAGAATCAACATAAAGTGCAGCACATCCTCCAACAGCCACAGCATAAACAGCATTATTTCGTTTCAACGCTTCTGCAACATTATTATCCATACCACCTTTACCAATGATTATTTTAGCTCCATTATCAATAACTTTAGTTTCGTAAGGATTCATACGCATACTTGTTGTTGGACCAATAGCTACTACTTTAAATTGACTTTGAAAATCTAATTTATCATTAGTTCCTGTGTTAATAAAATTTTTTTTCTTTATTATGGGACCTGCATGAAAAATAGCTGAACCCTTTAAATCAAAAGGAGATCCTTCTTCAATAATACGTTTATGAGCTTGATCTCTTGCTGTGAATATTTTTCCAGATATGAAAACAACATCTCCTGCTCTTAAATCATTTATCACATTTAAATGATCAAGCGGAGTTTTTAAATATTTAATATTTTCACGACCCATAGTAACCACTTCTAAATAACTAATAATTAAATAAGTAATATGGATTAATATTATGAAATACACACTTGAATATTATAAATATAGATTTACACTATTTGTATATTACAATTATATCATAATCCCATAAATCAATGAAATTATTATTAAAATTCATTATTAAATATTAATTAAGTATCAAAATTAGTTAAATAAATTAGATAAAGTTATTATTTCCTATAAACTTTATTATTATAAATTTCCAAACTAAGTTTAGATGAAAATTTTAGATAAATGAAAATTTTAGATAATTAAGTAAGATATAATAATATATAATAAAATATAATGTATTATATAGTATGTTAGTTTTTAAAATATATTAACTGTTTCTATTGTAAAATGAAATATTTATTTTTAAAATCGTGAAACCATATTTTTATTTAAGCCATATATGAGGTTAATTAATGTCAAGTATGAGTAGTGTGGCAGGATTGTCAAAATACCTAAAAACTTTACCTAATACAAAAATATCAACATTCAGTATGATATTTATCAGTTTTATTGCTGGAACAATTGTGTTTCTTATAGATCCTACTTCAAAAATCAGTTTTTTAGAAAAAATAATATATGGTGGAACATTTGGGTTTGGACTTTTAGGCATAAGCTCAATAATGAGTGGAGCAATTGTTCAACAATGGGTTAGTTCAATGAAAGGAATAAATCTTAAAAATAAACATTCAATGTTTCTTTCACTGCTTTCAATGATAATATTAGCTATAATAATGATTATTGGAGCAATAATAAGTGCAATATTTAAAATAGACCTCATAATAAACTCTATTATTTTTGGATCTGTTTTAATCTATGCATTCATAATACTTGTTTTATGGAGTACTTCAAGTATTGGCTTTTTCAAATCAGGAATTGTTGCATGTTTTCAACCAATTTTAACCATATGCATGCTTATTGTTATTACAGTTTTAGGCTATGCAGGAAAAATACCTCAATTTGGAATTATTTCACTTTTATTAAAGGTCATAATAGCTAATATAATTTTTGGTTTAGCCATTTTCTCATTTATTAAGGTAATAGAATCCCCATTGAAGAAAAATTTAGGAATTGGACTTTTAGAACTATTAAGTCTTTTTATAGCCCATATTAACGATGGATCAAACTCTGTTGAAAAATTATTTGAAGAAATCGGTGAACCTATTGATACTTTAGTTGGAATTATTAGTTTTAAAGTTAAAGATAAAGAAAAAAACACAAATACAAAAAACAATGCTGATGAAATAAAAACATTATTTATAAGCCCATGCGTCCATCCTGGACCACTTGGAGTAATTGGTGGGGCAAATATGCCATCAATTTTACCTGAAAGATTTAATAACTTTACAATGGTTGCCCATGGTCCATCCACCCATGATTTTAATCCTGTTTCATCAAAAGAAATCGATAAAATAGAATCTACTGTAAAAGAAGGAATTGAAGAAATTGAATACAGTGAAAATGCAAGTAAATTCATAAGATACAGTGAAAAGAAAGCAAAAATAGGAGTTCAATTCTTTAACGACAGTATGATTTTATTAAGTACATTTGCACCCCACGGTAGTGACGATATTGAATTTGGAATTGGTTTATCAATGATGCTTGAAAGTAAAGCAAAATATAATGTTAAAAATAGTATTATTGTAGATTGTCATAATTCCTTTGATGAAGAAAGCGGAAGAGTACTTCCAGGAAATCCCGAAGTCTTTCAAATGTTAGATGCAATAAATAAGATTAAAAAAGAAGAACAAAATTCTGGAATTAAAGTAGGGTGCCATAGCAACTTAATGAAAACATTAAATAAACATAATGGTGTTGGAGATACTGGAGTTAAAGTTATGGTTATCGAAGTTCAAAATCAAAGAACTGGTTATATCCTATTTGACTCAAATAATATGAAAAGAGGATTTAGAGAAAAAATAATAAAAGAAATAGAAGATTTAGATTTAAATGAAGTAGAAGTCATGACAACAGATACACATTCAGTAAACACCCTCTCAAATGGATATAATCCAATAGGTCTTAGTGAACAAGATAAAATAATAGAATATACAAAAGATACTGTAAAAAAAGCTATAGACGATTTAGAACCAGTCGAAGCAGGAGCAATTGTAAAAAGAATAAGAAATATAAACACATTCGGTCCAAATAACTCAATTGAACTTGTCTCAACAATAAGTTCTATTGTTGCAGTAAGTAAAATAACAGCACCATTAATATTTATATTAGCTATTATACTAGTATTTATTTGGATATTCTATTTATAGGATTAACTAAATCCTAAAGAGAAAATAGCTATTATATATAATGAATTAAAGAGGTAGAGAAAAAGTAAACATGAAAAAATTGAAAAATAAAGAAAAAGTAATCAAGATTTTTCATGCCATCATACATAAATTGTTAGTGATATGTTATTAAAAAGGTCCTAAATAATTAAAGAGAAGAGTCCAAACAACAAACCATACAAGTCCAAATGGAATTATACCATCACTTAACCATCTTCTAAATCCACCGACTTCTTCTTTTCCAAATATCCTTTCACACAACTGCCCAACAACATATAAAACAACTAATCCTATTAAAGAAGCAAAAACCATATTTTCTCCAAAAAAGCTAAGCCACCCTAATGAAAGAGCTGCAGAGGCAATAGAGGCTAAAATAGCTGCTACAACATGTATTAAACATACTTTAAGACCTGTCTCCATAAATATTCTCCATAATTAACTAATAAATCCATGATTTAGACATTGATTTCGCAAAATAAAAAAATTTTGCAAAATCTCATCAAAATCAATTATAATCAACTTTAATGTTAAAAGGATTTTGAAAAAATTTTTTAGTTTAAAAATCTTTGATTTTTAAGCTCAGAAAAATCGAAGATTTCTCGCTATTTTTTCTAAATCAACATTTTAAATTAATAAAAAATGTTATGTATATATGTAATTTAAAAACTATAATATATAAATTAAATTATTTTTATTAATGTATTATTACAATTACTACTTTATTAATTTATTATTATCCCATAAATTATTAATTATTTTAAATAACAGGTGTTTTAATGAAAACTATGTCCAATGTAGATATATTTACAGTATGTTATGAATTAAATGAACTTTTAAAAGGAGCAAGAGTGGATAAATCATTCCAACCAACTAAAGACACTGTTATTATGAGATTCCATGTAGCTGGAACTGGAAGAGTTGATGTAGTTTTCCAGGCAGGAATTAGAACACACACAACACAGTATCCTCTTGACAATCCAACAATTCCACCATCATTTCCTATGCTTCTTAGAAAGAAACTAAAAGGAGCTAATGTTGTATCCATTAAACAACATCATTTTGATAGAATCATAGAAATAACAATGCAAAAGGCAGAAACATATACATTAATCATTGAACTATTCTCAAAAGGAAATATTATACTTCTGGATCAGGATAAAAACATAATCTCTCCATTAAAAAGAAAACATTGGAGTGACAGAGACATAAGTTCTAAAAAAGAATATAAATATCCTCCAAAAAAAGGAATAAATCCTCTTGAAGTTGAAAAAGAAGAATTAAAAGAGCTTTTAAAAAATTCAGAGGAGGATTTAGTTAGAACACTTGCAAAAAATGGATTTGGAAGTGTTTATTCTGAAGAAATTATTTTAAAAACAAATATTGATAAAAAAACACCAAGCTCACAATTAACTGATGATGAAATAGTTATTGTATATGAATCACTAATCAATACATTTGAACCATTAAAAAAACATGAATTTAAACCTAATATTATATTAGAAGATAAAAAACTTGTTGAAGATAAAAAATTTGAAAATGATGAAAAAAATAATGAAAATGAAGAAGATAATGAAGACAATGAAAAAAATAATGAAGATAAGGATAAAATAGCTGAAAAAGATGTATTACCTATTGATTTAAAACTTTACACTGAATATAAAAAGGAATATTTTGATAATTTCAATCACGCAGCTGATGAATTTTTCTCAGAAAAAGTTAAAAAAGTTATTACATCAGAACAAGAAACAACATGGAATAAAAAAGTAAAAAAATATAGTAAACGATTGAAACTCCAGACAGACACATTAGATGGATTTGGAAAAACAATTGAGGTTTCTAAAAAGAAAGGTGAATTATTATATACTAATTACTCCCAAGTCGAAAATATATTAAATGTTATACATAATGCTCGTTTAAAAGAATATTCATGGATAGAAATAGGTAGAATATTTAAAAAAGCTAGAAAAGATTCTATAGGTGATGCTAAAATTGTAGAATCTGTAGATAAACTTGGAAATGTGGTGTTGGATATTGAAGATATTAAAATAGCTATTGATAGTAAAAAATCTATTCCAGAAAATGCTGAATTATTTTATGAAAAAGCTAAAAAAGCTAAAAGAAAAATCAAAGGTGCGAAAATAGCTATTGAAAACACAAAAAAACAGCTAGCAGAAATGGAAGCTAAAAAAGAAATAGCTATGAAAAAAATTATGGTTCCACAAAAAAGAATTAAAAAAGAACTAAAATGGTTTGAAAAACTTAGATGGTTTTTAAGTTCAGATGACCATTTAGTTATTGGTGGACGAGATGCAAACACAAATGAAACCATAGTTCGGAAATATTTAGATAATAATGACATTTATTTGCATGCAGATATACATGGCGCACCATCAATAGCTATTAAAACTCAAGGTGATGAAATAGATGAGAATACTCTTAAAGAATCTTGTGTCTTTGCAGCATCATTTTCAACTGCTTGGTCAAAAGGTTACGGAACACAAGATGTATATTGGGTTCATCCAGACCAAGTTTCAAAAACACCAGAAAGTGGAGAGTTTGTAGCAAAAGGTGCATTCATAATTAGAGGAAAAAGAAATTACATCAGAGGATCAAATTTAAAAATAGCTATTGGAATTGTAGATTACGAAGGACCGAGAATAATGGCAGGACCAATTGATGCAATAAAAAAACATTGTGAAGAATATGTAATTATAAAACCTGGTTATGATAAAAAAGAAAAAATAGCTAAAGAAATTTTACATAAAATAAATAAAGATAATATACTTACACTTGATGATGTTGTAAGAGTTCTACCATCTGGAAAATGTGAAATAGTTAAGGAACCAACATATAAAAAAAGAATAAATAAATAAAAGATCATGCACAAGAAAGTAAATAAAGTAAATAAAGTAAATAAAGTAAATAAAGTAAGGATATTAAAAAATTAATAAATAAAAATTATTAAAATTAATTTAAATTTGCATAGATTTAGCTATTTCTCACTAATGTCTTTTCTACCTTTTTTAAGGAGAGCATTAATATTTATTGCATAATTACCTTCACTATCTGAAAATACTTCAGGTTCGCCATCTAACATGTGTTTTATGTTTAATTGATAAACTCCCCTATCCTCTACTTTCACACTTTCAATAGAACTTTCATTAATGAATTCATCTAATTCTCTCTTATTAACCTTATTATTAATTTTATTAGTAATTGTACTCTTTGTTTTTGTTTTAGTTATTGATTCTTTATTTACAAATTTAAAATATTTACTGCCACATTTAGGACATCCATTAAGAACATCTTCCCCATGTAACTCCGTACCACAGTTATTACATACATTCAATTATATCACCAGTTTTCAGCAGCTCAAATTATTATCAAGAAATTTAAGTAATAAAACAAATACCATTAAATGATTAGCTCATTAAAGAATAGTATTTATTATATTAGTTGTAATACTATATAAAGATTAGATATATTATCCAATATATCTATTTAAAAACCATATTATGGATAAATCATTGAATAAACAATTAATATATAGTATGATACCTATTTTTTGACAATATATTCATCTATCCAATTTTCGACAAAAGATATTTCATCAACTAATTCGTAGTATAATTTAACCACTTCCTTTTTTAGGTATTCAATATCTGGAATGGGGTTTCTATGTAGTATATTTTTCATAGTTCTCCATAGT
>NZ_LWMT01000264.1 GCF_001639265.1 Methanobrevibacter filiformis | reverse complement strand
AATAGATATTCAATGAAAAACATAGACAACAAATAAAAAAAACTACAAAAAATAATTTACAATCTAACCACAACTAAGAAAATTCACTGTCATCCATCAACTGAAAAATTAATTATTGCACAGCCAATTATATATCAATTGACAATACCATACTTGTCATGATACTTAAATATATATTAATTAAACTTTGAAATACATCATATATATAAATAAGTGAAACAATAGCTATTAAAACTTGAATATTAATAACTTTAAGAATTAATTTGGACTGTTTTCGCAAAATAAAAAATTTTGCAAAATCTCATTATCGGTATTTTAATCAGATTCAACACCTTAAGGTGAGAATTTGGAAAATTTTTCATTTTCCAAATTCAGTGTCTAATACTAAAATATTTATAATCATGAATTCATATTTATAAAGTAATGAAACATATCCGCACTAAAGACATTTATATAATCAGCCAATATCTTGGCATAATTATGCAGGGAATTGGAATAAGTGTTTTAATTCCATTAATAGTAGTTTTATTCTACAGAGAAACTGTTCATTTGAGTTTCATAGTTCCAGGAATCATATCATTTGCTATTGGAACAATACTTCATAAAATTTCTTCAACACACTCTTCAACACACTCCATAAGACTAAAACATGGTATGATGATATCCTCCTTTGCGTGGATATGGGCAAGTTTTATAGGGGCACTTGTAATGATGTCTGCAGTGGATATGAGCTTTATTAATGCTTTTTTTGAAAATATGTCTGCATGGACAGGTACAGGATTTACACTATTCCCTGATTTAAATGTGGTTCCTAAATCTGTAATACTTCTTAGAAGCATAGAACAATGGATTGGAGGATTAGGAGTTGTAACTCTTATAATCGGATTATTATTACACTCTGGGCGTCCTACAGCCAGACTTTATAAATCTGAAGCAAGAGAAGAAAAAATAAGTCCAAGTATTGGAAGTACTTTAAAAAAGATAATTAAGGTTTATGTTGGAGTTACAATCATTGGAATAATCATTTATATCTTAGCAGGAATGCCTATTTTTGATTCTGTAAACAACACGCTTATGATGGTAGCTACTGGAGGAATGTCTCCTCATAATGAAGGTATGGGATTCTACCATGATAATATTTTTAATATAATATCTATAATTCTAATGATAATTGGAGGAACAAGCTTTTTAGCTCTTTACAAGTCACTTAAAACAAAGGGAGTAAAACTTGTGAGAGATGTTCAATTTCAAGCAATGATGTTTCTAATTATAGCTATTTCTTTAATACTTATTTTTGCAACTGATATTTTACCTATGAATATAATATATCATGTAGTTTCAGCAGTAACCACTACAGGATCAACATTAATATCAAAAAATGATGTAGCAAGCTGGCCAGGATTTGTAAAATCAAATATAATGATTTTGATGTTAATTGGTGGTGCAAGTGGATCTACTGCTGGAGCTATTAAACTAATCAGAATCATGATAGTTTTAAAAGGAATTGGAATGAATATTAAACAAATAATGGCTCCAGAAGGAATGGTACATAAAATAAAACTTTCTAAACAAGTTATTAAAGAAAACGAAATTAAAACTATGAGTTCTTTTATTGTACTATACATGTTATTTGTTTTTGCAGGATGGTTTGTTTTAACATTCTATGGATATGATCCAATGAATGCATTATTCGATGTTATTTCTGCCCAAGGAAATGTTGGGATAAATACAGGAGTTATTTCAGCTTCAATGCCTTTTGAAGCAAAAATAATGATTATTGTAAACATGTGGGTAGGACGATTAGAAATAATCCCTATATTAGTCGTTGCAAGAGGATTATTCGAAGTATTAAAAGGAATTATCCCTTCACAAAAACCTTATTAATAACAACGAACATACATAATATCTTCAAATTATTATAGTAAAAGATAATAAAAATATAAATTTATGATGAATAATAATTTAATATAAATTAATAGAATTAATACTATTATTAATTAAATTCAACTATTAAATGATGTTATTTATATTAATAAAATAATTACCAATATTAATAAATTAATCTTAAATATAAGATATAATTTTTAAGCTAATTTTTAGAAATTATAGGGGTTACTATATGTATATAATTATTATGGGTGCTGGGAGAGTTGGATTACACCTTGCTGAACTTTTAGTTAATGATGGTTATGATATTACTATAATCGAAAACAGAAAAGAATTATGTGATATTGCATCAAATGAATTAGATGCGATGGTGATCTGCGGAAATGGAACTAGTACAAAGATATTGGAAGAGGCTAATATAAGTGATGCTCGCGTATTTGTAGCTGCAACTGGTAATGATGAAACTAACCTATTATCATCTGTTTTAGCTAAAGACTACAACGTACCTCAAGTCATAGCTCGTGTAAGTAATCCTGATCATGAAGATGCCTTTAGAAAAGTAGGAATAGATGATGTTATAAGTCCTGAGAGGACTGCAGCAGGATTTTTAGAAAAACTAATCACCAGACCTAATGTAGCAGATCTTACAGCTTTTGGAAAAGGTGATGGTGAAATCATGGATATGGTAATTAGCAATGATAAGCTAAATGGTAAACGAATATCTGATGTTTCACCAACAGACGATTATATAGTAATAGCTATTTACCACGGTGGAAAACTAAAAATACCACGATCAAACACAATCCTAAACCAAGGTAATAAAATATCTATATTAATAAAAAGAGGTAGCTTCAAAAAAGCAGCAAAAATATTTACAAAATAAAACATGGAAAAAACTAAAAAAGAAATAAAAAAAGCCCTGAGAGTATAAAACGCTAAATATAAGAGGATGTTCCATAATTCTATAAGTCGTTTAAAATCTATTTAATTAATTTTTAAGTATTTTAATTAAATATATATTAAAACAAAGTTATTTTAATCATTTTTAAATATAATATGTTTTCATGATATTTAGAATTTTTACCACTTTCTATGTAGAATTTATAAAAATATATTGATAAACTGGATTAGAATAGCTAAAATTCAATTTATATAACTAATTAAATATCCATATAATTAATTTATCAACAATATAAGACTCTTAAAATACTTATTTAAGAAAATAAGTCTTAATTAATCATCTATTGAATTATGGGACATCTCCATAAAACTCTACAAATATCTAAAAATCTAAATATAAAACTCTACAAATATCTAAAAATCTAAATATAAAACTCTACAAATATCTAAAAATCTAAAATTAGTTTAAAAACTAATAAAACATTTTACTTTTTCTAAATCTAAAAATTAAAAATTATCTGTTTTTAAAGGGTTAAACAACTCCAAAGTTCTTTAATAAAGATAAACAAAATAGCTATCTAGTTTTAATAAAGTTTAGGTACGCCTAAATAAGTAATCTTTATATACTATAAAAATCATCAGTATATTACATAACAATTGTTATGGAATATTCATTCAAATTAAATAAATTTAGAAAATGAGTTATAAAAAATAGATTATAATTAAGTAATGATAAATTAAATGAATTAATACTTCCAAAAACTTAAAATAATTGTTATAGAACTATTTATTAAAAATACAAAGGAGACATAAAGTTGAACCCAAAATATATTATCAACGAATTTATGGGCGGAAATTCCATGGATTTAAGAGAACATATGAACATGAAAAATGAAATGGCTAGTAGTGACACTATGCAGTGTAAAGCCTTAAAAATGTTCTGTACTATGATTGGGTAAAATGATATGTCTTGAAGAGAATTTTAACTAAAATAGAATCTCAATACTATTTTTACTTATCAACAGATACAACTTTTATATGAATTATACAACTTTTATATGAATTAAATAAAGGTTAATATAATATTAGTTAATACTACACAAAATGCAATATTAAAAATTAAGTTTAAACTAAAATTAGTTAAAAGTATTGCTAAATGTACTATTCTTTTAAGATATTGCTGTAGAATTAGTCTACTTAATATCTATTAACAATTTATAACAATTGTTAATGTATACACAATAACATTGTTATAAAATACGAAAATATAATTAAAAAAATTAGTGAGGCATAAATGTGACAAAAAAAATAAAAGAAATTGCAATATATGGAAAAGGTGGAATAGGTAAGTCTACAACTACATCAAATATAAGTGCAGCATTATCTGATGCTGGATACAATGTAATGCAAGTTGGATGTGATCCAAAAAGTGATTCTACAAACACATTAACTGGTGGAAAATCAATACCAACTGTTCTTGATTCTTTGAGAAAAGGAAGAGGAGCTTTGAAAGTTGAAGATGTGATATTTGAAGGTTTTAATGGAATTCATTGTGTTGAAGCTGGAGGTCCTGAACCTGGTGTAGGATGTGCTGGAAGAGGGATAATAACTGCAGTAGAGTTCTTAAAACAAGAAAATGTCTATGAAGAATACTCCCCAGATATTGTTTTATATGATGTGCTTGGAGATGTTGTTTGTGGAGGATTTGCAATGCCTATACGAGAAGGAGTAGCAGATCAAGTATACACAGTTTCATCTGCAGATTTCATGGCTATTTATGCAGCTAACAATCTTTTCAAAGGTATAAAAAAATATTCCACTGGAGGAGGAGCTCTTTTCAGCGGTCTTATTGCAAACTCTATTACATTTGGAGCACAAAAAGAAATTCTTGAAGATTTCACTAAACAAACCAAAAGTACAATAGCTGGATTTGTTCCAAGATCCCTCACAGTTACTCAAGCAGAATTATCTGGTAAAACAACAATTGAAGCAAGTCCTGATTCAGAACAAGCAGATGTTTACAGAAAGCTTGCAAAGGACATTTACAACAACAAAGAAGAGTATGTACCTTCACCACTTGAAAGTGATGAACTTAAAGATTGGGCAGAATCATGGTCTGATAAATTATTAGACTTGAAAAAACAGGAAGAAGGTGATTTCAAGATCTAAAAATCTTAAAATCTAAAAATCTTAAAATCCTATTTAAAAGTAAAGATTTAGCTATTTCCTAAAGTAAATAAAAATAAGAAAATTAGATAAATAAAAAATTGGATTAATAAGATAAATATTACTCATTATTAAATAATAAAAAACTTTAAAATTAAAACAAATATTATATGAGAGGTATTAACATGGCAAAAAATGAGCTTGACTCAGAAGATTACATTGTAGAACTCGATAAAAATACATGCCCTACACGTGAACAACGTGCTAATGGTACTAATGTATATTTTGGAAAAGCAACTGAACTTTTAGAGGATGCAAAAAAAGGAAATCTTAAATGTACTGAAAGAGGCTTTCAACAATCTGGAGGATGTATCCTTAACTTTTATCTTTCTGTAAGAGTATCTACAATAAGAGATGCTGCAATAATATTCAATGGTCCTGTAGGATGCTCACATGCAGCATTAGGTTACAAAGAATTATATGGAGCTATACCAGAATCATTAGGAAAACCTACTAATTATAATCTTAACTGGCTTACTACTAATCTTGGTGAAGATGATGTAGTATTTGGTGCTAAAGATAAACTTATAGAAGCTATTAAGGAAGCTGAAAAAAGATACTCACCTAAAGCAATATTTATCTTAACTACTTGTGTTACAGGTATTATTGGTGAGGATATTGAAGCAGCAGTAAATGAGATTCAACCAGATATAAAAGCAACAGTTGTTCCTATACATTGTGAAGGAGTACGATCTAAAATCATGCAAACTGGATACGATGCATTCTGGCATGGTGTATTAAAATACTTGGTAAAAAAACCTGAAAAGAAACAAAAAGATTTGGTTAATATAGCTAGTATGTTATCCTATGCATGGCAGGATAGAATAGAAATTGAAAGACTACTTGGAAAATTAGGTCTTAGAGTAAACTTCATTCCAGAGTTTGCAAGTGTTGAAGACTTTGAACAACTATCTGAAGCAGCTGTAACCGCACCAATTTGTCCAACTTATACAGATTATCTTTCCAGAGGACTTCATCAATATCATGATGTTCCTTTCTTTATGTATCCATCTCCAATAGGTATAAAAAATACTGATGCTTGGCTTAGAGAAATAGCTAAATATACTGGGAAAGAAGAGGAAGTTGAAAAGCTTATAGCCGAAGAACATAAAAAATGGGTTCCTAAACTTAAAGAAATCAGAGATAAATTTAAAGCTATTGAAATTGAAAGAGATGGTGAAAAAATCGATGTTCTCGGTTCCCTTGGACAAGGAAGACTTGTTACTCAACTACCTTACTTTGATGAATTAGGTGTTAGATCAACATCTGCAATGGCTCAGGATTTTGATAATATATTAATAGATGAGTTAGAAGATGTTATTGAGAAAGTTGGTGACTTTAATGTAATGGTAAATACCTTCCAAGCTGCAGAACAACTTCATATTACTGAACATACTAAACCTGATATGGCTTTAACTTGTCCGTTCCAAGGAGGTGCTTGGAAACGTGAAGGTTCTGTATCAAGATTACACTCTTTAAGAGGAGATCCAAGAAAATGGAGTGGTCAGGCAGGATATGCTGGTGCAATATCTTATGGAAATTTCTTATTGCAAGCACTTAAAAACGAATCCTTACAAAGACTTTCAAAAGAAAATACTGGAGTAAGTGTAAAACAATGGTATTTAGACCAAGATGATCCATTATACTTTGCTGAAAAAGGGAAATAATTAACATTATTCAAAAAACATTACATAAAAATATGAAATTATTCAAAAAACATTACATAAAAATATGAAATTATTCAAAAAACATTACATAAAAATATGAAATTAAATATGGAGATGGAAAATTGAGCAAAGATGAAAAAGAGCATATAGATGAATCAAGCTCTCCCAGAATAGTAGAGGCTCCAAGATATGGGTGTACATTATCTGGAGCTTATGAAGCAGCTGTTGGATTGAATGAAGGAGTTCCTATTCTTCATTCTGGTTCAGGCTGTGGTATGAGTCAATTATTCGGAGCTAACTATGGAGGAGCTCAAAATGCTCCTGGAGATTATGGAGGTTCATCTACACCATGTTCCTGTCTTGTAGAAGAGCATGTGATTTTTGGAGGAGAAGACAAATTAAGAAAATTAATTGACTCTACAATAAAAATTTCAACTGGTGAATTTTTTACAGTGATATCTGGATGTGTCCCTTCACTCATTGGAGATGATGTTGATGCAATAGTGAGTGAATTTAGAGATAAAGCTCCTATTATCCATGTCAATGCCCCTGGTTTCAAAGGAAACTCATTTGAAGGCTACGAACTTTTCTTTGAAGCTCTTGCTGATCAATATTTAACACCTTCAAGTGAAAAACAAAAGAACTTAATTAATATATTAGGTATTGTACCATATCAACATATCTTTTGGAAAGGAGAACTTAAGGCTATTAAAGATTTACTTGCAAGGCTTGATATAGAAGCTAATGTACTTTTTGGAGAATTTGATACTGTTGAAAAAATCCAAAAAATACCTTCTGCAGCATATAACATCATTCTATCACCTTGGATTGGACATAGAGCAGCTAAAAAAATTGAAGATAAATTTGAAACCCCTTTTTTAAGTTTTCCAGGAATTCCAATTGGACCTATACAAACAACTAAGTTCTTAAGAAAATTAGCTGAAATTCTTCCTATTGATAAAACAAAACTTGAAGAACTTATCACTTCAGAAGAAAGGAGAGCATATCGCCAAATAGAATATGCTGGAGATATTCTTCAATTCGATGTTCCTAATGTTTACTTTGGGGTTGTAGCTGACTCAAATACTGCAATAAGTGTTAGTAGATATTTAACAGACGAAGTAGGACAACTTCCAGACATTATTATAGTTACTGATAATCCTCCAAAAGAATATAGAGAAAATATCCTTAAGGAACTAACAGGTAGTGAAGAAATTGGATTTACTCCAGACATTGTCTTTGAAATTGATTCATATAAAATAGGTCAAATATTAAAAGATAGACCTTTCTTAAATCTTTATGCAAGTTCTCTTGAGTCTGTTATTAAAGATGAATTAGAAACTACGCATGTAACTGTATCATTCCCATCATACAATAGAGTTGTTTTAGGAGACAACTATGTAGGATATGATGGAGGAAGTAGCCTAATTGAAGATCTCTTCTATGATAAAGCAGGACCATTATAATTAAAAATTAATTAAAAATTATTAGAAATTATTAGAAATTTTAAAAACAATGAAAAACAATGCGTTTTATAGTATTTGCCAAAAGAATGTTAAATTACTTCTAAAATTATTACAAAGATTTGGTAATACTATATACAACACTTATTTATTCAATTAAGAATTTTCAGCCAAAATTTCAATGATAATTGACTACTTAGAATATTTCAATTAAAAGTTTAATAATAATTGATGCTCAGAATATTTTTGTGAAAAATTTAATAACAATTGTTATGAAATATGAATAACAATGTTATAGAAATATGAAAAATTTAAAAGAATAAGTAATAGAAATAAATTACTTAAAAATATTCTTAAAAAGATATTTAAAAGATAAATATTAATCAACTAATAGAATAAGAATAATATAAATATAATACAGGAATAATAAAGAATAATACAAGAATTTAAAAGAGAATAAATGATAATATAAATATAATACAAATTTAATACAGATTTAATCAGAATAAGGAGATCTGATAAGATTAGTGAAGTTGATAAAGCAGTCAAGATAGAACTTGCTAATATTAAAAAAACATTCCAGACGAAGAGTTCTAAAACAGATAAAGAAGATTTTGTTGCACTTAATGGTGTGAACCTTGATATTTACGATGGAGAATTCATAGCTATTTTAGGACCTAGTGGATGTGGTAAGTCTACATTACTAGATCTTATAGGAGGTCTTTCAACCCCAAATGGAGGAGAAGTGAAAATAGATAATAATATTATTGAAGGTCCAGGGTTAGATAGAGGCATAGTTTTCCAACAGTATGCACTATTACCTTGGAGAAATGCTCTTAAAAACGTTACTTTTCCTCTTGAAGAAAATAAGGAAGAAAAAGATCCTGAAGAAATTGCTAAAAAATATCTTTCACTTGTTGGTTTAACAGGTTTTGAAGATAGATATCCTCATGAGTTAAGTGGAGGAATGAAGCAAAGAGTAGCAATAGCTAGAGCATTAGCTATTGAACCAGAAATATTGTTAATGGATGAACCTTTTGCTGCAGTAGATGCCCAAACAAGATCAATATTGCAAACTGATTTAATAAAAATTACTGAAAATACTAAAAAAACAGTTGTATTTATTACACACAGTATAGATGAAGCAATATTCCTAGCAGATAGAGTAGCTATTATGACTGCAAGACCTGGCGTTATTAAAGAAATAGTTAATATTCCAGTTACAAGAGAATATAGACTTAATACTGACTTTAAAAGTACTACAGAGTTCGTTAGAATAAGACATAAGATATGGGAACTCTTAAAAGAAGAAGTAGTTAAATCTCAAGAAATAGTTGAGAAACAAGTTGAGCCAGAAAAAATACTTGAAAAAGGTGGAGGGATTTAAATTAGCAACAATAAATTTTCACCAGCCTCATTTTTCAAATCTGCTATACACAAGTATATAGCAGTTATAGTTTTTATAATAGCTTGGCAACTACTTCCTACATTAGGACTTGTAAATCAGATATTTGTTCCTACACCAACAGTGATATTAGGTGAAATGTGGAGATTAATTTTAGATGGAACCCTTCAAATAAATATATTATCCAGTTTATGGAGAGTTTTCACAGGCTTTGGACTTGCACTTCTTGTAGCATTACCTCTTGGATTTTTACTTGGAGGATTCTTTAAAAACTTTGAAAAAGCTGTAAATCCCCTTTTACAAATACTTTCTCAAGCAAACCCTTTCACACTGTTCCCAATTTTTATAGTGTTCTTAGGTATAGGCGAGCTTTCTAAAATAACTATTATCTACTGGGTAACTCAATGGCCAATATTACTTAATACTATCACTGGAATTAGTAATGTTGATCCTGTTTTAGTTAAAATGGCTAAATCTTCAGGTATTAGTAAATTTTCCATATTTACAAAAGTTTTAATTCCTGCATCACTGCCAACAGTATTTACTGGTATACGAATGGGTTCAGTATTTGCATTTTTCATGTTGATTGGAGCTGAAATGCTTGGTTCAACATCAGGTTTAGGTTATATGATCATGCAAGCTCAAATGGTAATGCAAATACCAAAAATGTGGGCAGGAATAGTAACCGTAGCAATATTTGGAATACTTATAAATTATCTAATCCTTTATTTAGAAAAAAGAGTTTCAGTATGGAAACAAGATATTAATGTCTAATTAATGTCTAAATTTAGTTATTTACTGTTTAAAATTACTATAGTTTAAAATTACTACAACTAAAGGAGGTGGTTAAAATGATATGTTGAAAATTAACCACCACATACTCAAATCAATTAACACGACTTAGAAATGTTAAATATAAAAAAATAGAACATATTACGTAATTAAACACAACTTAAAGATAAAATATAAAAAATCAATGAATTGATAATTAATTATAACAATTTTGATAGCACCACAATATAATTTTAATAGTTCAATTAAGAACTTTACTGTTATAAGTCATTGATTAAAATGTTTATAAATAAATTTTAAAAATTCACTGATTACACATATGAAATTACATGTGAATATAGGAGTTAAAATATGGTTAATAAAAAGTATGTAATAATTGCTATTGTAATAATAGCTATTGTTGCAATAATAGCTGGTTTTAGTCTTGCACAGCCAGCAGAGGCAGGTTCAATTAATGGAGCTGTTACAAAAGATTGTTCAGGAACCCCCTGGTTTGTAGGAAAAGAAAAAGGATTTTTTGATAAATACAATGTTACTCTTGTAGATAAAGGAGATATACCTTATGCACAACAACCTGCAGCACTTACAAGTGGTGAACTTAATGTGTATGATGGACATCCAAATGCTTTAATAAACCTAATTAAAAGTGGAGTTAAAGTAAAAGCTGTTGCAGTAACTGGTGCAGAACCAATAAATGGATCTGTTGAAGAAGAACACATGCATTGGCTTGTTAAAGAAGGTAGTCCATTAAAATCCGCTAAAGATATTGAAACATTTTCTAAAGAAAATAACCGTAAAGTTAAAGTAGGAGTATTAGCTACAGGTGTTTGTGCTGATATAGAAACCAATGCATGGTTAAGAAAAAATAATATAAGTACTGATACTATAGAATATGTAGTCCTTCCTGATAACCAACAAGAACAAGCATTATTACAAGGAAGTATTGATATTGCAACATTACATCCTCCATTTTTCGCAAAAGCTGAAAAAGATAGTAATGAAACAAAAGATGCAAGTAAAAAATTAAGAATCCTTACTACAAGTACTGAAGCATTCGGTGCTGCTGCAGGATTATCCTTTGCTGTTGTTAATGAAGATTTCATAAAAAGTGATCCAGATACAGTTGCAAACTTTATTAAAGCATTCAAAGATGCTGACAGATGGTCAAATGAAAACAGACAAGAAGCTGGAGAAATAACCTCCAAAAACATTGACTTACCATATACCGCAAATGTCCACTGGTACAGTCCTTCTGGAGCATTCGATGCTGAAGTTGATGGATACATACAAGAGTGGATCGATGCAATGGTAGCAGATGGATTATTGAAAAAAGGTGAATTTGAACCAAAAGATCTTTACACAACTGAATTCAAAGATACTTGGCAAACTAATTTACCAAATCAATAAATTGAAACTAAACAATATATTAAATAATAACAACTTCAATAGGTAATATGAATTTAAAAGAAAAACCTCAAAGATATTCTTTTAATATTTCATATTATTTTTGTTAATCTTAATTAATTATAGTATTAGTTTTAATAATTATTTTTTCATCAGCTATAATTTTATCAATACACTGTTACATTTGAGGATTTTAAAATATAAGAAAGTTGTATTCTCAAATCAGAGGTTTAAAATGAAAAAAGATATTAAAAAGTCAAAAAACCTCAAAAATAACGAAGTGTTGACAAATAAGGTTTTTCATTGGATAAAATTATATTTAAATAAATATATTGCTGTTATACTGTTTATATGTTTATGGGAACTCTTATCCATTATAGGATTTTTTGATCCTGATTTTATATCTTCTCCAACAACAGTTATCATAAATTTCATTTATCTGATTTTTCAAAGTAGTTTTATAGAAGATATATTCTACACATTTGCAAGAGTTTCAATAGGTATTGGACTTGCACTTTTAATATCTATTCCACTTGGTTTTATATTGGGAGGTTTTTTCAAAAAAATAGAAAATTCATTAAATCCAATGTTTAGGATTTTAGAGCAATTTAATCCACTTACACTTTTCCATTTGCTTATATTAATAACACTAATAAATGAATTATCTACAATATTAGTTATTTATTGGGCTGCACAATGGCCATTATTAAATAATACTATTTCAGGAGCTAAAAGTGTTAATCCTACATACATTAAAATAGCTAAAGCTGCTACTTACAATAAATTTGATATTTTTTGGAAAATACAATTACGATCATCACTTCCAAACATATTTACAGGTTTGCGTTTAAGTATATTATTTGGATTTTTAATAGCTTTTGGAGTAGAAATGATGGGAATGACAACAGGAAGAGGTTTAGGCTATTTTATCATTACATCCCAAATGCACGGATCTATTCCTCATGTCTGGGTAGGAATAGTTACTATGACTTTACTCTCATTAGCAATGACAATAGGACTTAACAAAATTGAACAACATGTGACTTAAATAAATATAGTTAAAAATAAGCATTTAATTATATGAAACAAACATTTCAAACTTTTAAAAAAAGTTTGAACAAAAGCTATTTCCAAAAATAAAGCATTTTAAGCATTAATTATGCTTTTATTAATATTAAAATAAATATATTAAGGAATATTACTATGAAAAAAAGAGATTATGGAATTATTATCGGGATAATAATTGTTATAGTTGTAGCTATTATATTATCCTCTACATTCATATTCCAAGAAAAAGAAGAAGGCATATGTAAAGAGTGTCAAATGTTAAACTGCCATGAACATGCTACAGGAGATAAATACTGTTGTGATATGTGTAATATGGAAGAAGGAAGCAAATGTGACTGTGACATGCCTGAAATGACCAGCAATTCAACTATGAATACATTAAATACTTAATACATTGAACAGTCCATGTTACAAAGCAAGGTTACATAAACTCAAGTAACATGAAATTTTATTACTTAATTATTTATTCATATTACTTTTAATAGTTTAAAGGAGATCTTCCATAATTCATTGATTAGTTAATTGATACTTATTGGCTTATATTATGATGATGAAGTAATATTAAGTTAAAATAAGGATTATTATTTAGTTTATTGGGTTTTAAGTGATTTATCTTTGTTGATTATTTTTTAGTAAAGTTTAATAATCTTTGTGTTGAAATATGACTTCATGCATTAATGACTTTAATAAACTTTTTTTTATTAAGTTTTTGTGCATTTATTATGAAATTTGTATTAATAAATTAGTGCTTTTGTATGAATCATGTTTTGATAAATGGCATACTGACTAAGAGATACTTATTTAGACATGTATGGTTTTATACTATGTTTATTTATGTTTTTTCTAGTATATTGTGTCTTTTAGATTTCTTGTTCGTATTGTATTGTATATTGCATTTCTGATGTTTATTTCATTAGTTGCAGC
>NZ_LWMT01000263.1 GCF_001639265.1 Methanobrevibacter filiformis | reverse complement strand
ATCTTCATGCAAAACCATAAACACCAACTCAACAAAAACTAAAAAACACTAATAATATATTACACCCCATAATATTTAAAACTAAGCATAACTAAAAAGAATCAAAAAATAATTATTGCACAGCCAATAAACTCACAGGAAAATATATATTAATCATTAAATTCATAATATTAGCTTAATCAAACTTTTAAACATTTAATTTTATTGATATTTTAAACTTTAAATAGCAGACAATTGATTATTATGAAAGATTTACCTTTGAATGTTGGAACATTTCCTAATTTAATTTAAATGATTATATATAGCTAAATACGAGAAGTTTAAAAATAATATTTAGTATTATTTAATTTTCTATAATAATATTATTAAATTAATAAAAATTTACCTAATGAACAATAATTGAACTTATAAAATAATTAAAATAAGAAGTGAAAAAATGAAAGCTATTATACTATCTGCTGGAACAGGAACTCGTCTACGTCCACTTACTGAAAATATTCCTAAAACACTGTTAAAAATAGATAATATTACTATTATAGAAAGACTAGTAAAAAATTTCAATGATAATGGAATTGAGAGCTTCATTTTTGTAGTAGGTCATTTTAAAGATAAGGTAATTGAACATTCTAAAATACTTGAAGATAAATACAATATATCAATTGAAATAGTGGAAAATAAAGAATATGACACTACTAACACTTCTTGTTCAACATACTTAGCAAGTAAAGACCTTAATGAGGATTTTATTTTAGTTAATGGAGATAATGTTGTGGATCCTAAGATAATCAGGGATATTGTAGAATCTAAAAATTCTACAATGGTAATTGATAATTATAAAAAATTAAATGAAGAATCATTTAAGATAATTATTGAGAATAACATAATTAAAGCTATTGGAAAGAATTTAAATATAGAAGAATCATTTGGAGAATTTATAGGTCTTTCAAAAGTTGTTAAAAATGATTTAAATTCATTTAATGGAATATTACTAAAATTAATAGAAGAAGATCCTCAAAACTATTATGATTTTGCTTATAAAGAATTAAGTGAAAACTCTAAAATTGATTTCGTACTAACGGATGGTCGTCAATGGACTGAAATTGATGACCATGATGATTGGGAACAAGCACAACAACTTGTGAAAGAATTTGATTTGAAAACATTTTAATTAATAATACTAATTATTGATACTAACAGTAATATTAATAATATTAATTTTAATAATAACAATAATTTTAATACTAATATAAGTATTATAAGTTAACACGATTTTAGACAATTTTTCTTAATTAAAATTATAGTTCTTGATAAAATGTCAAATATAAAAAAGGTAATCCGAAAGCTTGTAATCTTCATATACCATTTATTTTTCTACTTATTGCAAACTAAAGGGAATGTTATTATATTTGAAAGTGGTAATGGTCGAAATTACACTGGAAACCCTAAATACATTTATGAATATATCATTAATAACTGTAATACAGAAAATCTTAAATTAATATGGTCTCTTGAAGATGTAAGTGAAGAAATACCTGGAAATCCTATTAAAGTAAGAAGAACCAGATTAAAATATCTTTATTATTCAATAATAAGTAAGTTTTGGATATTTGATGCAAGACATCCAGAATATCTCATTAAAAAGGATCAATGTAAATATATTCAAACATGGCATGGAACTCCTTTGAAAAAGTTAGGACTCGATATGAATATTGTTAATATGGGGGGGAAAACTGATATTGAAGAATATAAACAGGAATTTGAAAAAAACACTAAAATTTTGGATTATTTAATTTCTCAAAATGATTATTCTTCAAGTATATTTAAAAGAGCATTTAATTTCAAAGGAAAAATGTTAGAAATAGGATATCCTCGAAATGACGTACTTATAAATGATAATAATGAAGAAAATATTCTTAATATAAAAAATAAGTTAAATATTCCAAAAAATAAGAAAATAATATTGTATGCTCCAACATGGAGAGATAATAAGTTCCATAGTGAAGGAATATATAAATTTTCAACTGAACTAGACTTTGATATTCTTAAAAAAGAATTAAATCAAGATTACATGATTATAGTTAAGTATCATTATTTAGTTAGAGAAAATAAGGATCATTATGATTCAGATTTTGTAATAATAGCTGATGAAAAAACAGATATACAAGAGCTATATTTAATATCAGATATTTTAATAACAGACTATTCATCTGTTATGTTTGATTATAGTCTGCTAAAAAAACCTATGATTTTTTATACATACGATCTAGAGTTTTATAAGAATAATTTAAGGGATTTTTATTTCAATATATATGAAGAAGCTCCAGGACCAATACTTGAAACAAATGAAGAGATTGTAAATTATATTAAATCATTTAATACAGAAGAATATTTTTTAAAATATCAAAATAAATATTCTAATTTCATTAAAAAATATAATAGCTATGATGATGGTAATGTATCAAAAAGAATTGTAGAAAATATCTTACAACTAAAATAGCTTAGAATTTAATTTAAACTGCAATAATTCAGAATCGAATTTGAAACTGTAATTATAGTGATTATGTGAGATGAGTAATTATGAAAAGAATAGGATATTATTTATTTAACATTGTTTATTACATATTCTATCTTTTAAAGACTAAAAATAAAATTCTAGCTATAATGACCCATGATGAAACTGATGAAGGAAATATTGCTTATACTTTTAATTATTTTAAATCAAAAGATCCTAAAATAGCTATTAAAACATTAGTAAAAGAAGATTATGAATTTAAATTAAATAAATCACTACCTAAAAAATTGCTTAACTTTTTTATAAAAATTCCTTATAATGCTGCAACAAGCAAAATAATATTAATGGACAATATTTTTCTACCTTTTGCATACACTAAATTTAAAAAAGGAGTTAAAGTAGTTCAACTGTGGCATAGCAGTGGCTCAATTAAGAAGTTTGCATTAGACAGTGAAGAAGGATTAATTAAAAAATTAGCTGAAAAATCATCCTCAAAAAACACTCATTTAATTATAGGTTCTAATGAAATGGTACATATATTTAAATCAGCTTTTGGAATGGAAGAAGAGAATATATTTTCAATTGGATCATCAAGAACAGATTTACTCTTAAATAATAAATTCAGAAATAATGCTAAAAAAGAATTTTATAATAGCTATCCAGAACTTAAAAATAAGAAAATTATTCTATATGCTCCAACATTTAGAGATGAAACATATGTAAATTCAATTAAACCTTCTCAAAATAATGAAAGTATGGATTTATCTGGAAATAAACAATTAAATATTGATATTTTTAATTTATTAAATTATTTAAATGAGGATTGGGTTTTGCTACTGAAATTACATCCTCACATATCTAAAAACTTTTCTTTAGATGATTTAAATATAGATAATAGCTATAATAAAAGAATATATAATGTTTCAAACTATAAAAGCTTAAACACATTAATGTTAGTGTCTAATTCCTTAATAACTGATTATTCTTCAATAGTCTTTGAATATTCCTTGCTAAATAAGAAGATGGTTTTTTATCCTTATGACTTAAAAGACTTTGAATTGTATTCAAGAGGATTTTATTTTGATTATATAGATTTTATACCTGGGAAATCTTTTATAAATACTAAAGAAATAGCTGAAGAAATTGAAAATACTAATATTTCTCATAAAATAGAAGAATTTAGAAATAAATATATGAAAAACTCAAATGGGCAAGTAGGGGAAAAGTTATATCAGCTATTAATTGAAGATTAAGAAAATAGTAAGAATAAGAACAAACATTTCAAACTTTTAAAAACGAGAAATCAAAGATTTCTCTAAATTTCCTCCAGAAATAAAAGTTTGATCAAAAGTTATTTCCAAAAATAAAGCATTTTAAGCATAATAATGTTTTTATTAACATGAAACAAACTTTTAGAAAAAGTTTGATCAAAAGCTATTTCAAAAAATAAGTAATTCAACTAAGGAATGCTTTTATTAGCATGAAAATTATTCACACTCAAATAATACAAATTGAAAATACATTATTAAATATGAGATTTAATAAAAATCATTATATATAACTTACATGTAAATATATATTCAGCATGTAGCATCATATTTAGATGTTGATTTTCAGATGTTGATTTCGAAAAAATAAAAAATTTTTTCAAAATCCTGCCCAGTGATAATCTCAATTTAAGTGCCTATGAGATATTTTGCGAAATCAGTGTCTGAATATTAATTTATATTATATGGCTTAACAAATGATTTATAATAAAATATAGGAAAAAGTGAATAAATTAAATTTATTAGTGTTAATAAATTGTACATAACTATTAAATTTACAATGAGGTAAAATTAATGAAAAATCTGAATATTATAATTTCAATTATTATTGTACTAGCTATTGCTGCAGCAGTTACAGCTTATGGGATAACAAATCCAGATAATAATATTTTTTCAAGTTTAGATGGCTATAGTCCTGACTCTAGCTCTGATAGTTTAGACACAGGATCTGCTGATAATGGTGTTGGAACAAACGATACTCAATCTTCAAATGATGGTAGTGGTAGTGAAGGTGTAACTACAACAGGCAGTGGCAATGGGGCATCTGGTAGTGGAAGTTCTGGTAATGGAACTAGTGCAAGTACTCATGATGGAATGAGTATTAGTGAAGCAAAAAACATTGTTAATGGTAAAGAAAAAGAACATGGTTTCCATGCAGGAACACCGTCATGGGATAAAGCCTCACATTTATGGTTTGTTCCAGTCCTTGATGAGAATGGAACAAAAGTTGATACCATGAGTGTTGACCCTAAAACTAAAAAAACAGGTCGAGCATAGACTTAAATAGGAATATTTATTCCTATATTCACTTTTAAGCATTTTTTTTAATTATTTTTATTATTTTACTTATTTTATAAAAAATTTGTAGTATATACTTTTTACACTGATTATTCTATTTCTTGTCATTAACTTTGTTAACTGGGATTCTCAGGCAACTAAATTTTCATATAATTCACTAAAGTCATCATGATCTTTGATAATAGCTATAAAAATGATATTTTAGAAAGCTATTAATAATTAAATAATCTTATATTGAACTATTAAAATTATCATAGCTATGATTATTATATATTATTATATAGAAAAACTTTAATTGTCCTTTAAAATCATGTAATAAATAATATCTTCTTTTAAAATAGATAGATATATATACTAAAACAATGCAATATAAGATTGTATTGATTGCAGTGCTAATCTACTAATTTTGACATATATTTTAATTAAAAAAAATAATATTTTAAATAGTATTAAATAAAATATATATTTAAATAGTATTAAATTAAATAAAAAATAGTTTATTAAAAACTATAATAAAGTATATATTACATTAGTTCTTAAGGGCCTGTGGCCTAGGCTGGATAGGGCGATGGACTTCTAATCCATAGGTCGAGGGTTCAAATCCCTCCAGGTCCGTATTTTCTTTTATTTTTAAAATAAATACATTCTATTTTTTTTCCTAATGATAAATTTCTATTTTTCCACAGTAAAAATTATTCTTGATTTTGTAGTTTTAAATAATTTACATAATAATTTTAGTATTATTTATAATTATATTTTTATTAATTATTACTTTATAATATATTAATATTATTGATTATTATAATTTTATTACTAAATTTAAATAATTAATACTATACTTTTATTAAAATATCCTAAAATCATAATTAATGGATTGGGAACAATTTTTTGGTTGTTCATGTATTATTATTATTATTATTATTTCAAAGTTTATACACAAATTGAAATTTAAATCATAATATTAAATAATTCAATAAATCTATGAATGTTTTAATTGAATTAAATTATTTGGAAATTTTTATTAATAATGAAAAACATATAATATAATATATTTGGCATGAGGATTTTAAATGCAAAATTTACCACTTGGAAGGCAGGATTTTAGAGTAATTAGGGAAAAAGATTATTTGTATGTGGATAAGACAAAATACATATACAAACTAATTAATGAAAGTGATATTAACTTCCTTTCAAGACCTCGTAGATTTGGAAAATCATTATTAATAAATACTTTTAAAGAACTTTATGAAGGAAATGAAGAGCTGTTTAAAGGTTTATATATTTATAATAAATGGGATTTTAATAAAACACATCCAGTTATTAAATTAGATTTTGGAGAAGGTGAATATGAATCATTGGTTAAATTAAAGCTCACATTAGATGATTTTTTAGATAGCTGCGCTGAAGATTATGATGTGGAACTTAAAAAAAGAACTATAAGTAGAAAATTTGGGGAATTAATTAAAAAGATCTACAAAAAAACTGGAAAAAAATTGGTTGTTTTAGTTGATGAGTATGATAGAGCTATCACTGAAAATTTAGGTGATAATAATCTTTTGGAAGATATTCAAGCTATTTTAAGAAGTTTTTACAATGTTTTAAAAACAAATGACCAGTATATTGAATTTATATTTATTACAGGTGTTTTTAAAATTTGCAACACTTCAATTTTCTCTACTTTAAATAGTACAACTGATTTAACATTAGATGAAAAGTATTCTTGTATTTGTGGATATACTTATGATGAATTGGAAGATTATTTTAAAGAGCACATTATTAATTTAGGGAATAAGTTAGGTTTAAGTTATAATGAAACGATAAAGAAGATTAATTACTGGTATGATGGTTATTCTTGGGATGGAAAGAACAAGGTCTATTCTCCATACTCTACTATTGAACTTTTGTACTATGGTGAGTTTAATAACTACTGGTTTAAAACTGGAACTCCTAAATCATTAGTTGATTTTTTAAAGGAAGCAGATGATTATAGTGAAGTATTAAATCCTATTTTAATTAAGAACTCAAGATTGGATCCTTTTACCTATGAACATATTGATCCCATAGCTATTTTCTTTGAAACAGGATATTTAACAGTTTCTGAAAAGAAAATTATTAATGATGTTATATATTACAAGTTACAGTCTCCTAATTTTGAAGTTGAAAATTCTATGCTTGATTATTTAATAGATTTGAATTTTGTGATTCGCCAAGACGAAAATATAAAAGTTAAGTTAATAGAATATATGGGTCAAATAGATAATGAGAACTTCCAAAAAATAATAAAAGAGTTTTTAACACATATTCCAAGTAGAATTCACATAGATCAAGAGTATTATTATCAATCTATATTCATAGCATGGCTAAATGGATTGGGATTTAAAAGTGAAGGGGAAATACAAACAAATCTGGGATTAATGGATGTAATGATATTAGAAAAAGAAAATACTGTAATTATAGGTGAATGTAAGTTTTCAAAGATGAAAGAAAATAAGAATGAGCCTATAATACCATATAAAACTATGTTAGACACTGGAATAAATCAAATAAAAGATAAAAAGTACTATGAAAAGTATCCAAATAAAAGAATAATAATGGTAACCTTTGCATTTGCAGGAAAAGAGGTTTACACGGATTTAGAAGAGTTAACATTCTGAAATTAGGAGTAATACATTTTATTTCACTGATTTTTTAATCTATAAAATATCTTTTAACAATGAAATAATATATAATATAATTAAATAGGATCTGAGGATTTTAAATGCAAAATTTACCACTTGGAAGGCAGGATTTTAGAGTAATTAGGGAAAAAGATTATTTGTATGTGGATAAGACAAAATACATATACAAACTAATTAATGAAAGTGATATTAACTTCCTTTCAAGACCTCGTAGATTTGGAAAATCATTATTAATAAATACTTTTAAAGAGCTTTATGAAGGAAATGAAGAGCTGTTTAAAGGTTTATATATTTATAATAAATGGGATTTTAATAAAACACATCCAGTTATTAAATTAGATTTTAGTGGAGGAGAATATGAAACACTAGAACTTCTAAAAAGCTCTTTAAATGATTTTATTAATAGAGTAGCTAGAGACTTTTCAGTGGAGACTTATAGTGAAACATTAACTAATAAATTTACTAATTTAATTATTGAAATTTATAAAAAAACTGGTAGAAAAGTTGTTATTTTGATTGACGAGTATGATAGACCCATCACTGAGAATTTAGGTAATAATAATCTTTTAGAAGATATTCAAGCTATTTTAAGAAGTTTTTACAATGTTTTAAAAACAAATGATCAGTATATTGAATTTATATTTATTACAGGCGTTTCTAAATTTGCAAACACTTCAATTTTCTCTACTTTAAATAGTACAACTGATTTAACATTGGATGAAAAGTATTCTTGTATTTGTGGATATACTTATGATGAATTGGAATATTATTTTAAAGAGCACATTGTTAATTTAGGAGATAATTTAGGTTTAAGCTATAGTGAAACAATAGAGAAGATTAATTACTGGTATGATGGTTATTCATGGGATGGAAAGAACAGGGTTTATTCTCCATACTCTACTATTGAGCTTTTGTACTATGGTGAGTTTAATAACTATTGGTTTAAAACTGGAACTCCTAAATCATTAGTTGATTTTTTAAAGGAAGCAGATGATTATAGTGAAGTATTAAATCCTATTTTAATTAAGAACTCAAGATTGGATCCTTTTACCTATGAACATATTGATCCAATAGCTATTTTCTTTGAAACAGGATATTTGACAGTTTCTGAAAAGAAAATTATTAATGATGTTATATATTACAAGTTACAGTCTCCTAATTTTGAAGTTGAAAATTCTATGCTTGATTATTTAATAGATTTGAATTTTGTGACTCTCCAAGGCGAAAATATAAAATCTAAACTTATAAAATCTATGGAGGAACTTGATAATGAAAATTTCCAAAAAATAATAAAAGAGTTTTTAACACATATCCCAAGTAGAATTCACATAAATCAAGAGTATTATTATCAATCTATATTCATAGCATGGCTAAATGGTTTGGGATTTAAAAGTGAAGGGGAAATACAAACAAATCTGGGATTAATGGATGTAATGATATTAGAAAAAGAAAATACTGTAATTATAGGGGAATGTAAGTTTTCAAAGATGAAAGAAACTAAAAATGAGCCTATAATACCCTATAAAACTATGCTAGACACTGGAGTAAATCAAATAAAAGATAAAAAGTACTATGAAAAATATCCGAATAAAAGAATAATAATGGTAGCCTTTGCATTTGCAGGAAAAGAGGTTTATACAGGTTTAGAAGAGTTAACCTTCTGAAATTTTCTAATTCTTCCATTATTCTCTTTTTAATATCGTATTTTTCATTAAGGATCTCTTTTTTCATTGTCATAAGTAAGTTTCCTCTTAATTTTGTAATTTCAATGATTTATATAATAATTTTTTAGTATTACTTATAATTATATTTTTATTAAGTATTACTCTATGATATATTAATATTATTAATTATTTATAAATTTTATTATTAAATCATAATTAAGTAATACTATGATTTTATTAAAAACATTAGAAAATTTTGTAATTAAGATTAGGCAATGTAAAATTAATGGATAATAGCTTAAAAATTTTTAAGTATTTCTTTTTATTTTTATTAATTTATTTACAAGAATTTTAACTATTTGGCTGTTTAAATCTTTATTTTAGTTAAATAGCTATTTTTCTAATTTTAATTCTAATTTTTCAAAATGAATTATAAGTATATTAATTAAGATAAACTAAGATATATTAAAGTAGGATAATTAATAGTTTAATTAAAGAATTAGGTGTTTATGTTTATATTTAATATTGATAGCAAAATAGCTATCATATTCGCTTATATAATATTTATAATAAATTGCTAGTTGTAAGACTAATTTTATTCAAAAGCTGTCATTATGATTATTTTAATTAAATCCATTAAATTCTAGTCTTAAGGTGGAATAAATGTCTGAAAATCTAGATAACATTAATAAAATTGAAAATTTAATAGAAGAACATACTGTGTGGATGAAAAACAGTATTAATCTTATTGCAAGTGAAAATATCACAAGTTCACAAGTAACTGAAGCTGTAGATTCAGATTTAGCTCATAGATATGCTGAAGGAAAATGTGGTCAGAGATTATATGAAGGATGTAAATACATTGATAGTATTGAAGGATTAACAATAAAACTTTCAAAAAAGCTATTTAATGCAGAACATGCTAATGTACAACCAACATCAGGTGTTGTAGCAAATCTAGCAAGTTTCTTTGCATTTGCAAAACCAGGGGACTCTATAATGGCACTAAAAGTTCCTGTTGGGGGCCATATTAGTCACGCTGATGTAAGTGCTGCTGGAATTAGAGGATTAAAACTACATCCTCATCCATTTGACACTAGTATAATGAATATTGATATTGATGCAATGAATAAGAAAATATTAGAAATTAAACCAAAGATAGTTTTACTTGGTGGAAGTGTATTCCTTTTCCCTCATCCAGTTAAAGAAGCGAAAGAAGCAGCGGATGAGATAGGTGCAAAAGTGATGTATGATGGGGCCCATGTTCTAGGTTTAATAGCTGGTAAGACATTTCAAGATCCACTTAAAGAAGGAGCAGATTTACTTGTTGGAAGTACTCATAAAACATTTCCTGGTCCACAAGGCGGAATAATACTTTCAAAAAAGGAGTATGCTGATAAAATAGACGAAGCAGTTTTTCCTGGTGTTGTTAGTAATCATCACCTACATCATGTAGCAGGTCTTGGAATAGCTACTGCTGAAATGCTAGAATTTGGTGAAGCTTACTCTAAACAAATAATAAAAAATGCAAAAGCACTTGCTCAAGGATTACATGAGAGAGGATTCAATGTCTTATGTGAAGATTTAGGATTCACTGAGTCTCATCAAGTAGTAATGGATGTATCAAATGTTGGAAGGGCAGCAATACTTGCTAAAACATTAGAATCTAACAATATTATCCTAAATAAAAATCTTCTCCCATGGGACAATGTTAATCATTCTGATGATCCATCAGGTATAAGAGTAGGTACTCAAGAAATCACAAGAAGAGGAATGAAAGAATCTGAAATGGATGAAGTAGCAGAATACATTAAAAAAGTAGCTATTGATGATAAAAATCTTAAAGATGAAGTAACTGCCTTCATGAACAACTATACAAAGATCCATTATGGATTTACAGAAGACGATGCTTATCCTCTTAAGCTTTAATTTCAATTACTCATCTATAAAATAATTTTTTAAATCTCTATTTTTCATTTCTTATTTTTTCATTATCTTTTACTTCTTAAATAAGAGTATTTAACTAAGGATTTATTAATTAAAACATATTTAATTCTATTTAACTCTAGTTTTTTTAATACTTATTTTTTAATACTTACTGATGATTTAGCTACTTTTCATATAAATATTAAATTAAAAGAATGTAATTTACATAATGTTAAAGTATCTATTGTTAATTATAATAAAATAGAAATAACTATAATATAATATTGGCAATATAACACTCCTGTTTTCATTGGAAGTTATTTTTTCACACAAAACAGAAAAATTAAATAAAACTAAATTAATACTAAATTTAATAAAAATAATAAAAATTTTTCACTCTTCCTATGTGTCACAACATCTTTTTATTTATTTTCATTTATCTTTAATTTCAACTTCTTCTTTTAGCCATTTTAAATAGCTATCTGAAACATTTGAAATAGGAATTGCAAGAATACATGGGTTTTCATAGCTATGAATTTCTTTTATTCTATTTATTACTTTTTCCACATTTTCTTCTAATGTTTTAATTAGTAATATTGTTTCCTTGTCCTTTTCAATGTTGTTTTCCCACCAATATATTGAATCTATATTGTTTATTATATTTGAACATCCTCCAAGTCGTTCTTTTACAATTGTTTTTCCAATGCTTTCTGCTTCTTCTTTATTTGATGTTGTAGTGTAGATTAGGCTTATCATTTTACTCATCTTTTGTAATATTTAGATGTTGATTTCGCAAAATAACGAAAAATCTTCGATTTTTAAACTAAAAAATTTTGTAAAATCATTTTAAATCTATAAAACTGATTTAAGTGTATATATGAGATTTTGAAAAATTTTTTATTTTTTTCAAAATCAGTGTTAAATTATCTTGAAAAGTCTAAAATTAATTCTTCTAAATCCCTGCCTTCATCAAGGTGTTTTATTAATTTTTGAGCTGGGTTTTCTAATAATTCAACTCTTTTGTAAAGAGGTTTTATCAGTTTTTCTTCATTATTTCCTTTATTTTTTAATTCCTCTGATGCTAAATCTAAAATAGCTGTTAAAAGACTTTTTAAATCTTCTTTATCTATAAAAGATGGAATAGTTGTTTTTACAAAGATTTTACGTAATTCATTTAAAGAATATCCTTGATTAAAAATTACTGTGTCATTGTCTAAAATTTCGTTGATTTTGTCTGTCTGATTTATTAAACCTAAATGAAATGCAGCAACACTCATACTTTCTCTTATTGGTTGTGCACAGACACTTCTAAATTCTATTGTTCCTCTAAATGTTAAATCTTCAAATTTAAAGGTTCTAAAATATTCAAAATCTTCTAATTTTGGTTTGAATTGTATCTTATGGTATTTGCCATTTTCATAATAGTCTCCAATGATTTCTTCTTGGTTAAAATAGTTAGCTATTGGGATTGGAGCGAAATTGATGTATTTACCATCTTGCTCTGTACAGTATATGCTCATATTGAGCATGTAATCTAAAAGTTCCTCTATGCTTTGAGGTAATGGATCAAACATTCCTACATTTTCATCAGTATAACCTTGCATACTGTCTTCCCAAAGCATGTCTCTACTACATGCTAATTCTGCGTTTTCACCATTTAAAACTGAGTTGGAAAATAGTATGGCTTTTATTGGTTCTAATTTAGAAAATGCATTTATTGTTGATATTAGATCCTTATAGTTAATGTCGAATTGTACTTGTGAAGCACTAGTAAACATACCAAATTCTGGGGCACTATGGAATTTTTTTTCATTTGTGAAGTTGGGGTATGTACAGAGGTGACGATATAACATTCTGTATCTTCCATTTGGTACTGGTACAAGATTATTGTAGTTTCTGTAAGGATTAACACCAAAACCAGTTATTATATGGTTCTCTTGTATTAATACTTCTTGAATAAATGCACAATATTCATCAAAACGTTCTTTTACCATGTATAAATTCTTTTCTTTTCCAAAAGAAAATTCAATGTTGTTGTATGAACAATCATAAGTATAAACATCTTTAGTTATAGGATCTTCAAGGGCACAGATATTCTGATTTTCATCAATAGCTGTTTGCTTAAAATCAAATTTATCTTTAAATAGTTTAGTAAGATTATGAATTACTTCAAAATTCACAGGATCCTTGCTTAAATTAATAATTGGTAACTCAATTTCCACCCCTGCAAAAACCTCTCTTTTGGATTTTGTAGGTTCAATAAATCTTTCATAGATAAGTTTTTTAACTTCTTCTCTATTCATTTTTAAATTCCTTGTAGCTTTTAATTTAATATATTAATTTCGCAAAAACTATAAAAAAAACTATAAAATTTTGCAAAAACTTCCCAGATATTCAAATTATTAACGCTGATTTTGTTATTTTTTTCGAAATCAACGTCTAAATTTATACTTTAAATATCAACAATAATGAAATTCTAATTAATAATTATACCCATAATTACAAACAAACAATATTATAACTAAATTTTTTGGCTATGTCAAAAACTTCATGGTTGAGATAATTTTTCCTCTTTCTTGCTCCCATTTTATTCTTTGAAGATCTAAATAGGTTGTTATTCCTTGTTCTGTCTTGTATATTTTTTTCAGGTGTCTTGGTA
>NZ_LWMT01000262.1 GCF_001639265.1 Methanobrevibacter filiformis | reverse complement strand
AAACCCCACCAAGAAAAAATAGAACCAATTGTAGAAGAAGTTTCTGAAATAAGAAAAAAATAAAGAAGCAATGTTTAATTTAAGGCAATTCTATAGAATCGATTAAATCCTTAACTTAACAGCTGTGGTAAAAAAACATTTTTCTTTTTGAATTAAAATATATAATTCTAAATAAATATCTTAACTTAATTAAAATAGTAAATACTTTTATTTTCTATCTTCTTTAACAAATTCAAGATAATTAATTATAATATTCCTTATAAGATTAGATATTGGAATTTTCATTTCATTAGCTATATTCTTTAATTCTTTATCATCTTTTTCATCAATTTTAAACGAGCGAGTAACTTTCATGATTATTAGTATGTACAAAAGACATTTATAAAGTTATGGATATAATAGCACTCTTTGTACACTACATAAATATATACTTTTCTATTTTTATTAAATTATAATAATAAGATAAAAAGTTCATAACAAAGGATAATAATTGATTTAAAGAATTTAATAGCTAGTAAATGGATTTTAATGAAAAATTAATAAATGATGAATGATTTTTAACTTGGTAAATAAATAATATACATAATTAAAGTAGATTTTAGATTCTTAAAAAATATTCACTAAAATCCAGATTAAAAAAACATAGCCATAATTTATGATTTTAAGATAATACAATAAATTACAATGTAAACCCTGTTTAATGAAAAAAGGTTAATGATTTAAGAAACAAAGAACTAGGATTGATAATTTTTAAAAATTAATAGAATATAGAATTGTATGAATAAATATAATTGAAATTTATAAAATAAATTAATATAATATATAGATAAACAATTTATTCATTCTAATTATAAAAGACAAAAGTATTTAAAAATAATGAATTACTATTAATATGCATTACAAATACCAAAAGTAAAAACATGAATATATTTCAAACTTTTGAATAAATTTTGAACAAAATCTATTTCAAGAAATAAACATTCTAAACAAAAAAAGTGCAGGTATTTTTAAATAATAAAATATAAAAACTGATTTGAATTCATATAATGAAATTTTGCAAAATCAGTGTTTAATGTTCATTTACTATTGGATTTAACAAGTTCTCGAGCAAGTGGTGTGATATTATCAGATAAAATATCTTTTAAAAACTGACCAGTATAAGTACCAGACTTTGCAACTTCTTCTGGTGTTCCTGTTGCTACGATCTGACCTCCACCATCTCCACCTTCAGGTCCAAGATCAATTATATAATCTGCAGTTTTAATAACATCTAAATTATGTTCAATAACAACAACAGAATTTCCACCGTCAGTTAATCTTCCAAGAACATGAAGTAGTCTTTTAATATCTTCAAAATGAAGCCCAGTTGTTGGTTCATCTAAAATATACAATGTTTTTCCAGTACTTTGTCTTGATAGCTCTTTAGCTAGCTTTATCCTTTGTGCTTCCCCACCAGAAAGTGTTGTTGCAGATTGACCAAGTTTAATATAACCTAGACCAACATCATATAATGTTTGTAACTTCTTCTTAATTCTCGGAATATTCTCAAAGTATTCAAGAGATTCTTCCACTGTCATTTCTAGAACCTCATAGATGTTTTTTCCTTTATATCGTATATCTAAAGTTTCATCATTGTATCGTTTTCCTTTACATACTTCACATGGAACATAAACATCTGCTAAAAAATGCATTTCGATTTTTATAATCCCATCTCCAGTACATGCTTCACATCTTCCACCTTTTACATTGAAACTAAATCTACCAGGTTTATAACCTCTTTTTTTAGCTTCTGGTGTTTCTGCAAAAAGTTCTCGAATATATGTAAAGACTCCAGTGTATGTAGCAGGATTAGAACGTGGAGTTCTGCCTATTGGTGTTTGGTTAATTACAATGATTTTATCTATGTTTTCTGCACCTTCAATTGATTTGTGATTCCCTGCAAACGTGTGTGTATGATTGATTTTAGCATTTAATCCTTTATATAATACTTCATTAATCAAACTACTTTTTCCAGAACCTGAAACACCAGTTACACATGTAAAAATCCCAAGAGGAATATCTACATTAACATTTTTGAGATTATTTGCTGCTGCTCCTTTAACTGAAATAACTTCTCCATTTGATTCTCGCCTTTTAGCTATTATAGGTATGGATTCTTTTCTTGATAAAAATTTCCCTGTGATTGAAGTAGGTGATTCCATTATTTCTTGAGGTGTTCCAGCAGCTACAACCTTTCCTCCATGTTCCCCCGCACCTGGACCAATATCAACAATATAATCTGATGATAACATTGTTTCTTCATCATGTTCTACAACAATAAGGGTGTTTCCAATGTCTCTTAGTCTTTTAAGTGTTTCAATTAGCTTTATATTGTCTCTTTGATGAAGACCTATACTTGGTTCATCAAGAATATATAGTACTCCAACAAGTCCTGAGCCAATTTGTGTTGCAAGCCTTATTCTCTGTGCCTCTCCTCCAGATAATGTTCCAGAAGACCTTGCAAGTGCAACATAATCAAGACCAACATTAACTAAGAATTTAAGCCTTTCATTAATCTCTTTTAATATTTCTTTACCTATGAATAATTCTCGTGCACTTAGGTGTAGTTCTTGGAAGAATTTATAACAATCTTTAATGGATAAATCAACAACCTCAGCTATTGATTTATCTCCAACAGTAACTGCTAAACTTTCGGGCTTAAGTCTTTTTCCCTCGCAAACATGGCATGGTCTATCACTCATGAATTTAGCAATATAGCTACGAGAGTAATTAGATTTAGTCTCTAAGTAATGTCTTTCCATTCTAGGAATTACACCTTCAAACTTTCGATTAACCTTATATGATTTATTTCTTCTTGTGAAATCAAATTGAATCTTTTCATTAGAACCATATAATACAAGATTCTGCTCTTCTTTTGTTAAATCTTTAAATGGTTTTGATGTTGAAAAATTAAAATGTCTTGCTACTGCATTTAGCATTTCGGTGTAATAGCTAGATTTTCCTTTTGATCGGCTCCATGGAAGTACTGCTCCTTCATCAATTGATAAATTCTTATCTGGAACTACTAAGTTAGGATCCATTTCCATTTTACTTCCAAGCCCCTTACATTCGGGACATGCTCCTTGTGGATTGTTAAATGAAAACATTCTAGGACTTATCTCTTCAAAATTTATTCCACACTCAACACATGCAAAATCCTCAGAATAAACTTTCTCATAGATCTCCCCATCCTTATCAAATAATACTGTAACTATTCCATCAGCAAATTTTGAAGCTGTTTCAACAGAATCAGCTAGTCTTCTCTGAAACTCAATGTCTCCTCGTGTTTTAAGCCTATCTACCACCAATTCAATTGTGTGTTTTGTATTTTTATTTATCTTAATATCTTCATCTAAATCTTTAATTTCACCATCTACGCGCACGCGGGCGAATCCCTTGTTTAACAAGTCTTTAAGCATTTTTTTATGCTCACCTTTTCTTTCTTTAACAATAGGTGCGAGAATTTGTATTTTTATATCTTCACCTTCATTAATTATGCTTTCTGCAATTTGACCTGTTGTTTGTTGGGATATTTCCCTTCCACAGACATGACAGTGAGCTATTCCCACCCTTGCAAAAAGTAACCTTAAATAATCATATATTTCTGTTATAGTTCCAACAGTAGACCGTGGATTCATTTTAGTTGTTTTCTGATCAATTGAAATAGCTGGAGATAACCCTTCAATATAATCCACTTCAGGCTTTTTCATCTGCCCTAAAAACTGACGAGCATAAGCAGATAATGATTCAACATATCTACGCTGTCCTTCAGCATAAATTGTGTCAAATGCAAGTGATGATTTACCAGACCCACTAAGCCCAGTTATAACAACAAATTTATCTCGTGGAATTGTTAAATCAATATTTTGAAGGTTATTTTCCCTTGCCCCTTTTAAAATGATTTTATCTTTACTTGTACTACTCATCTTCAACCTCTCAAGCTTTAGTAATAATCTTTTTGTAATTGTAAATATAATAATTAGGATTTAAATTTCCATTAGTATTCATGTTAAAAATAATTGAAAATAATAAAAACACTTAAAAATAGCTATTTATTAATTCTTCTTAAAATAAGTAATTTAGCTATTGACTTAAGTTAAACACTCTAAAATAAAAAACAGAATGAGTTCAGTCATATTAAACAAAATATTAATACTAATATCACTATATATCTTTGCATTAAGTTACATATATATTTTTTTGTTATATAATTAGTTAAAAGTCATATTTAAGTAAAATATACATATATTATCTGCTTTTATAAATAATTAAAGGTTATTATTAAATAGTTAAGGATTAATACTAAATAATTAATAAAATAAGTAGAATGTTGCTTTATTAACAATTTATCTTTTCTTTCTAAAATATTTACCAATATGAAAAAAAGTAGTATATATAGTTTTATATACTCAAATAAATGACTGCTTATAAAATAATATATATTTTGATATATTGTGACCAAATAGTTACATTTTTGCAATTAATATTTTAAATGGTTAGTCAAACTAACACTTACTTGAACTAATCAATTAATAAAAATATAGTTGATAATTAAGTTAAATTTAAAATATGTTATTAATTTTCTTTTTAATATTTTTATTCAGTAAGTGCAATGGCATATTAACTCATTTTAATTATCTCTTCTTTTTGACAGTCTTGCCTAAACTATATTTATTGTAATGAATTAATCTATGTTTCTCTTTTATAATGTCCATAAATTCATTATTATTGTTTTCATAATATTGAAAGCAAGCTCCTGAAATTAAATCTGCAAATTGTATTCCAATATATTTCCTAGAATCATTATGAAAAATATTACAGTTTTCTGAATAAATATTGGGGTTTTCCAGAATAAGCAAATTAAATTTATCAATATGTTTAGATGGTAAAAAATTATCCATTCTCAAAACATATTTATTATTAATGTTAATTTCACTTAATAATGTCGTGACTACATCCATATAAACATCATTTATGTTGTAATTATTCAACAGGTGAATACTTTTATAATCATGTTTATTTAAAATTATTGAGTATGCGGTAAAATCTAACTTATTTAACTTATTTAAAGCAGTTTTCTTAAATCAACAGACATGGAATAAAACTTAATTTCTTCATACCTCTTAATTTCTTTCCTGAATTTTCGATTAAGTACTTTCTTAACAATATTTTTTAATCTTTGACATTCTTTCAAAGAACTAAATCGCAATATGGAAATAACCATGAAGCCAGTTCCTTTCAAACCCAAATTACCACTTTCATCTAAAAACAGATAATCCATCATATGCCTCAAATATAACAATAAAAATATAATTATAAATATAGTTATAATTTATAATTCATAATATTTATATAGTATTAATTATATATGTAATACATGACGTTCACAGTAAGACCTCATAAACTAGAGCCGCCGTAGGTGGCCGCGCTCTTAAATGAGTAAGGTGTTTATGAGGCAATGGACAGATATCATATGCTTTTTTTACTTTCTGATTTAATGTATTAACATATAGAGTAAGTTTAATCTTTCAACTACATTGGTCATTATGTTAAAGCCCTTCTTTATATCTAATAGAATTTCAACAACATTATCAGGAAATTAGATATAATAAGAATATTATATTATCTTCTCCTCTAGCTACATAAACTAACAATGCAATGGAGAATTTCTTTGGAGCTAACATGCCAAAAAGAATGAAACGACTATATAAATCAGTAGAAGGACTCAAAAACTACTTAACAATAAGAACATATATATGGAACAGAAAAATCATAGATAAAATGAACAAAACAGGAAAAATACTAATGAATATACTAAACTGCAACAAAATATGTTCTGAAATTATCAAATAAAAGTATACTCATCCTGTGAATTCTTTACACAGGCTAAATTTTGGAATAGCTTTTGTTCAAACTTTTTTCAAAAGTTTGTTTCAAATTATTAAATATTTGATATCTCCAATAAAAAAGTATTAATCTACACAAAATATATATAAATTAGTTTTATTCATAAAATAACATTTATTTGATATACATTATTTCTTTTACCAATTTTAAGTATATTAATAGTTTTATTTTCTTCATATATCTGGAAAATTATTCTAATTTTTCTTTTTTTCTAGAACCTTTATAAAAATGTTTAAGAAGTTCAGAATTATGAGGTTTAATTTGAATTTCTGTTATTCCTTTCATAATATTATCAAATAGTTTAGTATCTTTCTTTGAAATCTTTTTAAGATACTTTAAAGTGTCTTCGTCAATTTCAACATCATAATTCGGAGTTTGATCCATATTCTTTGGCAAATTTATCAACATCCAATTTAACGAATCGTCCTCGTTCCATAATCCTATCTAATTCTGCATGGAAAAGTTTACATTCCTCAGGCATATCTTCATCTTTTTCCTCAAATTTCATTTTAACTTCATCATCATCAATATCCCATTTGATAATATTCTTTTTATTTTTTTTATTCTTTTTAATTACTTCCAAAACCTCATCTGGAATAATTAATGAATCATCTGTTAATTCACTAATAGCTATCATATATATTACCTAAATTTGTTAGTTAATAATATATTTTATATTTTTATATTAATATAATTTTTGTTTGAAGTTATGGCATTAATTTATTAGTTACTTATAGGTGTTCAATATAATTCATGAAATCCTCCATATATAATTATCATTGACAAATAATTAATAAATATATTTAATATATAAATTAATTTTTATTAAATGAAAAAATTTATATAATAGTTAATATAATATACAATATCTATAATATATTAGTCATGACGAATATAATTAATAGAGATAAACTTGTAAAAATGGTTAAAGAGATTAAATAGAGATGTGAAGGTTTTATTTATGAGACTTGAAACAGTTCAAAACAGGAGTGAACTAGACATTAATGCTCAGGAATATGTAATTAGTGGCTATGAAATTGAAAAAGAAGATTTAAAATCAATACATTTAGTTAAGAATGAATTCAATAGTAGGGTTTTTGTAGCATTGTTATTCTTCTTAATTATAGGAGGATTTATTTATTGGGCAATAAAAAATGATCAAAAAGATGAATTAATCATTAAACTAGAAAATTAATTAATAAAGATAATTATTTAATAGCTATTAATTGAATAATCTGTTTAATAAAACATGAAAGCACTTTACATGCTTAAATTATTTATTTTTTTGAAACAGGTTTTGATCAAACTTTATCTAAAAGTTTGTTTCATAGATCATTTTTTAGATATTCCTTTAATGATAATCAATTGATCTCTTAATTTCGCTGCTCTTTCAAAATCAAGCTGACTTGCTGCATCTTTCATATCTGCTTCAAGATCAGATATTAAAATGTTAAGTTCATCTTTAGGTAATTTTTTAAGGTCCATTTTATTTTTATCATATTTTTCAGTATCTTTTACTCTTTCTTTAAGTGTTCTAACTACAGTTGTTGGTTCTATATTATGCTTTTTATTATATTTAATTTGTAATTCTCTTCTTTTATTAGTTATCTCAACTGCATTTTTTACTGAATCAGTCATTACATCAGCATACATTATTACCTGACCCTCAACATTCCTTGATGCTCTTCCTATTGTTTGTATAAGAGATGTTTCTGATCTTAAGAATCCTTCTTTATCAGCATCAAGTATTCCAACAAGAGAAACTTCTGGAAGATCTAAACCCTCTCTAAGTAGATTAACTCCAACTAAACAGTCAAAATCTCCTCGTCTAAGATCATCGATGATTTCTATCCTTTCTAATGTATCGATTTCAGAGTGTAAGTATCTTACTTTAACACCTATTTTAGCATAATAATCAGTTAAATCCTCAGACATTCGTTTTGTAAGTGCTGTTACAAGAGTTCTTTGATTATTTTCTGTTCTTTTTCTAACTTCTCCCAAGAGGTCATCTACTTGACCTTTTACTGGTCTAAGAATTACTTTAGGATCTACAAGTCCTGTTGGTCTTATAATCTGCTCAACAACATTCATACTTCTTGTTATTTCATAATTTCCAGGGGTTGCTGAAACATATAACACTTGATTTACAGATTTTTCAAATTCATCAAACCTAAATGGTCTGTTTTCTTTTGCTGAAGGTAATCTAAAACCATGATCAACTAATGTTTCCTTCCTTGCTCTATCTCCATTGTACATTCCCCTAATTTGTGGAACTGTCACATGAGACTCATCTATAATTGTTAAAAAATCTTTTGGAAAATATTTAAGTAATGTATATGGCATTTCTCCCCATTGCCTATCTGATAAATGCATTGAATAATTTTCAACACCTGGACAATATCCCATTTCACTTAACATCTCAACATCATATTTTGTTCTTTGTTCTAATCTTTGAGATTCCACAAGTTTATTTTGAGCATTTAACTCCCTCAGGCGAGAGTCCAATTCCATATTTATATCTTTAATAGATTGTTTAAGTTTATCTTCAGCTATTACAAAATGCTTTGCAGGATAGATAAATGTTCTTTCAAGTTTTTCAAGTTTTTTCCCCGTGAGTTTATCCATAATAGCTATTGAGTCAATTTCATCTCCAAATAGCTCAATTCTCACTGGATTTTCACCATGAACTGGATTTATTTCAATAACATCTCCTCGTACTCTAAATTGTCCTCTTCCAAATTCTATATCATTCCTTTCAAACTGCATATGTATTAATCGTGCCAGAATTTCTTCCCGTTCAATATTATCTCCCACTTGAAGGAAAAGTTTAAATTCTCCATAATCATCAGGTGATCCTATACCGTAAATGCATGAAACACTTGATACTACAATAACATCGTCACGAGATAAAAGAGACTGTGTAGCAGAATGTCTCATCATATCTATCTCTTCATTTATTGAAGCTTCCTTATCAATAAATGTATCTGTTCTTGGAACATATGCTTCAGGTTGATAATAATCATAATAACTAACAAAGTATTCCACAGCATTATCTGGAAAAAACTCCTTAAACTCCTCATACAATTGAGCAGCCAATGTTTTATTATGCGAAATAATCAATGTAGGCTTCTGAACCTGATCAATAACATTAGCCATAGTAAATGTCTTACCAGACCCAGTCACTCCCAGTAATGTTTGCTCATGAAATCCCTTGTTTATACCTCCAACTAATGATTTAATAGCTTTTGGCTGATCCCCTAAAGGTTTGTAACTTGAATTTAATTTGAATTTTTTCATAAATGTTCTCTCTTGCTTAAATTAGAATTTATTTAATATCCATTTAATTAGATGTTTATTATTTAAATGTTATATTAATATATATATAATACTTGTTATTTAGTAATTATTGTATGTAAATATTTAGTAAGGAACCTTAATATATTCAAAATAATACTATTTTTTAAATTAATATTACTAAATTAGTAAGGAACCTTGTTAATTTAAATTATGAAATTAAATTTAGTAAGGAACCTTAATAAAATATTTTTTAAAATAACTCGTTCTTCTTTTCTTATTAAGAATGACATATAAATTATTGTTTATATATACACTATTATTATTGATATTATAAATAATATATTTAATATTCGAAACATTATTGGAATAATAATTAATAAATTAAAATATATGAATGATTAATGTTTGTATTTCAATTCCATATTGGTCTGATTTTAACCTTAGAAGAGTCTCCTGGGCTATATGTTAATAGCTATTTCAATTCCATATTGGTCTGATTTTAACCCGACACTATACATAGGGATGTGCCTAAAACGTTTCAATTTCAATTCCATATTGGTCTGATTTTAACTGTGCAGTTATATAATGGCCTAGATTCATTAATAGAATTTCAATTCCATATTGGTCTGATTTTAACTAGGGGGGGTGTTTGTTTGTGTGATAACTGGGTTTATTTCAATTCCATATTGGTCTGATTTTAACTCATATACCTATCATATACCACATAGCTATAATAGATTTCAATTCCATATTGGTCTGATTTTAACATGGGCCTGAACAACCTTATATGAGACCTGCCATAAATTTCAATTCCATATTGGTCTGATTTTAACAAGGGCTAGATAGTCTAGTTGAAGCCATTGAAATGTAATTTCAATTCCATATTGGTCTGATTTTAACAATGTTAATATACTGGATAGCTATCTGGAACACGTATTTCAATTCCATATTGGTCTGATTTTAACCCTCTTAAACTTGTTTGTGCATTCTTTGTTAATTCGTATTTCAATTCCATATTGGTCTGATTTTAACAAATATTGGATAAAATGGCTTTATGTTATGGTGTGATTTCAATTCCATATTGGTCTGATTTTAACTGATATGCTAATAGTAATCTACCAGTACCAGCTGAATTTCAATTCCATATTGGTCTGATTTTAACCACTATACATAGGGATGTGCCTAAAACGTTTCAATTTCAATTCCATATTGGTCTGATTTTAACCTCTAATAATTCTAATATAAAACCCTCGCTGTCGTTTATTTCAATTCCATATTGGTCTGATTTTAACACAAAGGACTTTCTGTTTCAAGTTTGTATGGGTTTATTTCAATTCCATATTGGTCTGATTTTAACAGGAAACTCTAATGAGTAGTGTTCTTAATAAGATAACATTTCAATTCCATATTGGTCTGATTTTAACTATAACAGCTTATATAGTAAATCAGTTAATGAGAGATTTCAATTCCATATTGGTCTGATTTTAACTAAATTTAATTGTTGGAACTCCAAGAGCTATTAATATTTCAATTCCATATTGGTCTGATTTTAACCATTAATCCGTTTTCTATTTCATTTGCTAGGTTTATATTTCAATTCCATATTGGTCTGATTTTAACATGCTCAGTTATTAGTACAAGAAATAAATGAGTATTATTTCAATTCCATATTGGTCTGATTTTAACCTAAACACTCGGTTTAATATATTAACTGCTTGTATTTCAATTCCATATTGGTCTGATTTTAACTAAATTATTAGGTCCAACAACAATTAAACTTTCAGCATTTCAATTCCATATTGGTCTGATTTTAACATCTTGTTATCATATAAGAGGTTATACCTTTCCATTTCAATTCCATATTGGTCTGATTTTAACCAGGTATGGAAGCATTAAAGTTAGCTGATAGATTATTTCAATTCCATATTGGTCTGATTTTAACAAGTAATATCAAAGATGTTATGGTATCCTAATGTTAATAAAGATTTCAATTCCATATTGGTCTGATTTTAACTTTATCTGTAATCAAAACATTAGATTCATACTTAAAATTTCAATTCCATATTGGTCTGATTTTAACTGTCGAGGAACTTAACTTTATAAACGACACAATATTATTTCAATTCCATATTGGTCTGATTTTAACGGTGCCAATTTAGATGATTATCCTGAGATATTTGAATATTTCAATTCCATATTGGTCTGATTTTAACCATCATCTTTATATAGACAATCAGTTAATGAGAGATTTCAATTCCATATTGGTCTGATTTTAACTAAATTTAATTGTTGGAACTCCAAGAGCTATTAATATTTCAATTCCATATTGGTCTGATTTTAACCATTAATCCGTTTTCTATTTCATTTGCTAGGTTTATATTTCAATTCCATATTGGTCTGATTTTAACATGCTCAGTTATTAGTACAAGAAATAAATGAGTATTATTTCAATTCCATATTGGTCTGATTTTAACCTAAACACTCGGTTTAATATATTAACTGCTTGTATTTCAATTCCATATTGGTCTGATTTTAACTAAATTATTAGGTCCAACAACAATTAAACTTTCAGCATTTCAATTCCATATTGGTCTGATTTTAACATCTTGTTATCATATAAGAGGTTATACCTTTCCATTTCAATTCCATATTGGTCTGATTTTAACCAGGTATGGAAGCATTAAAGTTAGCTGATAGATTATTTCAATTCCATATTGGTCTGATTTTAACAAGTAATATCAAAGATGTTATGGTATCCTAATGTTAATAAAGATTTCAATTCCATATTGGTCTGATTTTAACAAGAGAGTTTGAAGGAAAACGGTGATACATTAGGATTTCAATTCCATATTGGTCTGATTTTAACCTAAATTCCAAGGTAGTAAGTTATATGCTGAGGATTATTTCAATTCCATATTGGTCTGATTTTAACGATATGAAGCTATCTATGAGAGATATGCTTGCTTTATTTCAATTCCATATTGGTCTGATTTTAACACAGCGATAAAATATCTTAATGAAGCTATTGAAGAATTTCAATTCCATATTGGTCTGATTTTAACAATTATAAAGAAAAAATTATAGATCCTATGAAAAGTATTTCAATTCCATATTGGTCTGATTTTAACACCAACGTATGATGAGCGGTACCAGGTCTTTACAATTTCAATTCCATATTGGTCTGATTTTAACTATGCTAAAAATGTAAATAATGTGTTTATAAGATTTCAATTCCATATTGGTCTGATTTTAACCCTAAAATAGGTACTTTAGAGCTAAAGGAAAAAACATTTCAATTCCATATTGGTCTGATTTTAACGGGTGTTTGATGAGAAATGCTATAAGCTTGTTTTCATTTCAATTCCATATTGGTCTGATTTTAACTAGAGAAGATAGACGGGGTTGATTATAATGAATTTGAATTTCAATTCCATATTGGTCTGATTTTAACACAAGAAGTTAGAATAAAAGAAGGCATCCCCTATTATTTCAATTCCATATTGGTCTGATTTTAACTCTGAGACAACAACACCGTCTCTTAGGTTTTCAACGATTTCAATTCCATATTGGTCTGATTTTAACGTTAGTTTGAACTCACATGTTAGAATAAAAGGATAGGATTTCAATTCCATATTGGTCTGATTTTAACTATTAGGCATTTCTATATCAAATGAATTACTATTAATTTCAATTCCATATTGGTCTGATTTTAACTAAAAAAGCGGGAGCGGAAACATTACCTGCTCAAATATTTCAATTCCATATTGGTCTGATTTTAACACGTGTGTCATACGCAGCTTATGTTGAATATGGTATATTTCAATTCCATATTGGTCTGATTTTAACCGTTTAGAGTGTCTGTTGAGCAATTAAAAGCTGCATTTCAATTCCATATTGGTCTGATTTTAACTATTATGATATATCAAATAGGTTAACATGCCTTCATTTCAATTCCATATTGGTCTGATTTTAACTTAAGAAGGATATTGAAAATATAGTTAGTAGGAGTCTATTTCAATTCCATATTGGTCTGATTTTAACTATGAAAAACAAGACTTAGACACTTTAAATGAAAAATTTCAATTCCATATTGGTCTGATTTTAACAATAAGTATAAAGACCACACTAACATCATAATAGCATTTCAATTCCATATTGGTCTGATTTTAACAATAAGTATAAAGACCACACTAACATCATAATAGCATTTCAATTCCATATTGGTCTGATTTTAACTCCATAAGTTTTTAAGGAAAAACTTAACTAAAAAAGATTTCAATTCCATATTGGTCTGATTTTAACCCAAGTAGTCGGGATGATGGAAACAATATCAAGAGCATTTCAATTCCATATTGGTCTGATTTTAACCACAAAGTAAAGAGCTCAGGGAACTGGAAAACAAAATTTCAATTCCATATTGGTCTGATTTTAACCATCATATGAGTGATTTGTTCTTACTTGGCTGTGCAATAATTAATTTTTCAGTTGATGGATGACAGTGAATTTTCTTAGTTGTGGTTAGATTGTAAATTATTTTTTGTAGTTTTTTTTATTTGTTGTCTATGTTTTTCATTGAATATCTATT
>NZ_LWMT01000261.1 GCF_001639265.1 Methanobrevibacter filiformis | reverse complement strand
AATAGATATTCAATGAAAAACATAGACAACAAATAAAAAAAACTACAAAAAATAATTTACAATCTAACCACAACTAAGAAAATTCACTGTCATCCATCAACTGAAAAATTAATTATTGCACAGCCAAGTTATTTTATGAAAATTTTATTATTTAATCTTAGTTTATTTAATAATAGTAATACTAATTCAATGAAATATAATAATAGTACTAATAATGATAATAATAGTGCTAATAGTACTAATAATAGTGCTAATAATAATGATAATATTTTAAAGGATAATAATGGCTTTATATCAATATTTGATATTTTAATCGCCATGATTATCATAGTATTATCTTTAATGCTATTTACTACTATTAATAACATAGATATTCCTTTAACTATTGAAGAAAGATCAGTATCTTATAATAGTGAAGATATTATGGAATCGCTCTCAGCTAAACCTTACGAAAATAATAAGCCTGTTTTAGAAATAGCTATGGATACTTTAAAATCAAATAACAACAGTGATGAATCTATAAAATCAGTTGGAATCATGATTGGAAGATTTTTAAATGAAACTACAAGTGAAAATTACTTATTAGCTGAAATGAATCAAATTAACTCAACAGTATTAGCTTCTCGGGGAGATATTGAAATAGCAGAGAATATAAGTACAGTTAATAGGCATTTTGGAGATTATAACTTCTTATTATATTTGTGGTAAATTATGATAAATTATGATAAATATTAAATACTATCAATACTAGATTTATAAATGTTACAATTTTATAGATGTTATACCTAATAATAAATATTATACTAAGTCTATTGTATTATAAAAATAATTTATTTTAATAAATATTACTTTAATTAATCAGTCCTGCCCTGATAGTGTAGTTGGATAACACGTAGGACTGCGGATCCTATTCCCCGGGTTCAAGTCCCGGTCAGGGCATTTTTAACCTACTTTTTTTATTAACCTTGATTTAGGAGAACTTTAATGCTTAATGCTCAAACTTATGTTACAAAAGAAAAAGGAATTGGAGGAACAATTAGGAATAGCTATGAAGATTTCTATGTTGAAGAAATCCCATCAGAAAGTATTGAGTTTGGAGAAGGTCCAAACATATGGATATGGATAGAGAAAGTTGGAAGAACAACTTTAGATGTTTTAATGGACATTTCCAGAGACTTACACATAAGTAGAAAGCGTATGGGCTTTGCAGGAATGAAAGACAAACGAGCTGTTACTCGCCAATGGATATGCATAAGTAACATAGATTCAGATGAACAATTAGACCAAATCTTAGCTTTAAAAGACAGAATCAGGAATACAGAGTTTTTAAAAGTTGAAAGAGCTAGAAAAAAACTTAGAATGGGTCAACTTATTGGAAATAAATTTAAAATATTAATAAGAGATATTGAAGATATTGATTCAGGAGTCGAAATAGCAAACAATGTTTTTAAAACTCTAGAGCGTACTGGTGTTCCTAATTACTTTGGATGGCAAAGATTCGGAAAACCAAGAACAAATACTCATAAAATAGGTAAAGCATTAGTAGAGAACGACATTAAAGAAGCTGTAAGGCTTTACATTGGAAATCCATACTCTGGAGAAAATGAAGAAGTTCAAATAGCTAGAGCAGCTTATGATACTGGAGATATTGAGAAAACTTATGAATTAATGCCTAATGGAATGAGATATGAAAGAATTATGCTTAGAGAACTTTTATCTCAACTGAAAAAAAGAGAACTTGATGAAATTTCTTATATGAAATCTATTTATGCTCTTCCAAAACCTCTTCAAAGAATGTTTGTTAATGCTTATCAATCTTATTTATTTAACAAAGCTGTAAGCAACAGAATAAAGCTAGGGATTGACAAATATGTTGATGGTGACATAGTAATTGATAAGGAAGAACACTGGATTCATGACAAAACACCTGAAGAACTTCAAATAATGATTGATAATTTTGAAGCAAGCCCTACATCTCCACTTTTTGGGACTAAAGTGCCCTTGGGAGAGGGAAAGGTTGGAGAATTAGAACAAAAAGTTTTAGATGATGAAGGATTGAAAAAAGAAGATTTTGAATGTCCAAAAACTCCTAAACTTGGAAGTCATGGAATAAGAAGAGCAATGCGATTTAAATTATGGGATGCTAAAGCAACAGCAACGGATGAGGGGATTTTAACAGAGTTTTCAATAACCAAAGGTTCCTATGCAACATCAGTACTTCGTGAGGTTATGAAAAACGAAGTTGTTTAAGGGAAATACTAATGGAGAGATATAATGATAATAAAATGCAGATCTATTTCAAAAGGGATAGCTAAAGGAAAATTGATTGTAAGTAATGAACCTATTAGTTTTTTAGGTGGTGTTGATCCAGAAACAGGAGTAGTGATTGATAAAAACCATGAACTTAATGGTCAATCAATAAAAGATAAAATATTATTTATTCCTGGTGGTAAAGGTTCAACAGTAGGTTCTTATGTAATATTCCAAATGAAAAAGAATAACACAGCACCAAAAGCCATTATATGTCTTAAAGCTGAGCCAATAATAGCTACAGGCGTTATAATGTCTAATATTCCAATGGTAGACTCCCCTACATCATCAGATACATTATTAACTGATCTTGAAGTTGAGGTAGATGGAGATAAAGGAGAAATCATTTTATAATTTCTATTAAATATTTTAATTAACTTATTTTAATTATTACTAATTTTTAAGAATTATTAGTATTTTAAAGTAGAAATTAATAAATATCATTAAAAACAAATTTAATTTAATATAAAAATTTAATTGTTTAACTAATACTTAAATTATAAAAATAATAATCTAACTAATACTTATAAAAATAATAATCTAACTAATACTTAAATTATAAAAATAATAATCATTTTTACTTATTTGTGATACCAATGAATAAAATAGCTATTATACCTGGAGACGGAATTGGAAAAGAAGTAATGGACGCTGCACTTCATGTTTTAGACTCAATTGGTCTTAAATTTGACTATAAGTTTGGTGAAGCTGGAGATGAGTACTTTGAAAAGTATGGTATTGCACTTCCAAAGGAGACAATTGATCTTGTTAAATCTTCTGATGCTTGTTTATTTGGTGCTGCAGGTGAAACAGCAGCAGATGTTATTGTTCGGCTCAGACAAGTTATGAATTTATTTGCAAACCTTAGACCTGTTAAATCATACCCTAATACTAATTCATTATTTGATAATCTTGATTTCATGATAGTTAGGGAAAATACAGAGGGAATATACGTAGGTCAAGAAGAATTCATTGAAGATGGAGCTGTAGCAAAAAGAATTATAAGTAGAAAAGCTTCTGAAAGGATAATTAACTATGCATTTAATTATGCAATGGAAAATAATAGATTTAAGGTTACTTGTGTTCATAAAGCTAATGTATTGAAAAAAACTGATGGATTATTTAAAGAAACCTTTTACAATATTGCTGAAAAGTATCCCAAAATAGATAAAGAAGATTTCTATGTTGATGCAACAGCAATGTACCTTTTAACAAGACCAGAATCATTTGATGTGATTGTAACCACCAATTTATTTGGTGATATATTATCTGATGAAGGAGCGGGTTTAGTTGGAGGACTTGGACTTATACCCTCTGCAAATATTGGTGAGGATGCTGGACTGTTTGAACCAGTCCATGGTTCTGCTCCAGACATAGCAGGAAAAGGAATAGCTAACCCAATAGCTATGATTCTATCTGCAGGTATGATGTTAGATTATCTTGGACTAAACACAGAAGCCCATAAAATAGATTTAGCTATTCAAGAAGTTTTAAAAGAAGGAAAAGTTTTAACTAGAGATTTAGGTGGAAATTCCTCTACAATGGATCTTGCAAATGAAGTAATAGATAAATATAATGAAATTTAAAACTAATAATCTAAATAAATAATAACTAAGTGGATAATAGCTAAATGGACAATAGTACAATTAGTGGAGCATAGTATGATTAGTAGAGATAGATTAATTGAAGATTTTCCAATACTAAATGATATTACTTATTTAGATTCTGCTAGTACTAGTTTAACTCCCAGACCAGTTGTAGATGCAATGAATGATTATTATTTAAACTACAACTCAAATACAGGTAGAGGGTCTTACAAAATAGCTATTAAATCAACTAACAAAGTAGAACAAACACGAGAAAAAATAGCTAAATTATTAAATACTGCCTCCCAAGAAATTATTTTCACAAAAAACACAACAGAAGCCATTAATTTAATAGCTAATGGTTTAAATTTCAATACAGAAGATAACATCATAATTTCAAATATTGAACATCATTCTAACTTTATTCCATGGGTAAATAAGTCAATTGATATTAGAATAGCTAAAGCAAAGAATTATGTAGTAGAACCTGATTCTATTAGTGATTTAATTAATAAAAACACTAAACTAATAGCTATTAGTCATATAACTAATGCTTTTGGATCAATTCAAGATATTGAAGAAATAATAAAAATAGCTCATGAAATGGATGTGCTTGTCCTTGTTGATAGTGCTCAATCAGCAGGTCACACTGAGATCGATATTAAAAAGTTAAATCCTGATTTCATGGCTTTTCCTGGGCATAAAGGATTACTTGGACCTACTGGAACAGGATTTTTATATTTAAAAGAAGAATTGTCTGAGGAAATTAAACCTTCCAACCTTGGTGGTGGAACAGTAACAAGTGTTAATGGTATAAATTTCAAGTTAGAAGAACCTCCTTCTAGATTTGAAGGTGGAACACTGAATATCGGCGGAATTATAGGTTTAAATGCTGGTATTGATTATTTATTAAACTTTGGAATTCCAAAAATTGAAAATCATATAAATAATCTTACAAAAATGCTATATAAAGGCTTACAAGCAAATGGAAATGTTACTATCTATGGTAATCCCAATAATATTCATGGAATAGTTTCTTTTAACATAAATGGACTTAACCCATATGACGTGGGTAAAATATTAGATGAAACAGATGATATTTGCCTTAGAAGTGGTTTTCACTGTGCAATTCCTGGACTTAAATCTGTTGGAGCCAATGAAGGAACAGTACGGGGATCATTCCATGTGTATAATACTAAAGAAGATGTTGAAAAGCTTATTTATTCAATTGAAGAGTTAAGTCAATTTACATAGCTATTTTTAAAAATCAATATTTTAATATATGATAAAATTCATAGTTAATATATTATTAATTTAAGACACTGATTTCGAAAAAATAAAAAATTTTTTCAAAATCCTTTTTGAAGCCATAAAAACTGATTTAGGTACTTATGGGAGATTTTGCAAAATTTTCTATTTTGCGAAATCAGCGTATAAATATTAAATTTAAGTACCCATGTGGAGATTTTGGGAAATCAGTGTATTAAATTTAGTGGAGGAATATAATATGAATTGGATTATGAAATTTGGAGCTATTTTTATAGTTGCAATTATGGTTTTAAGTGCTGTAGCTTACTTTGTGGCTATGGTAATCTAAATAAATAATGATTTAACCGAGGAAGAATTATGGTAGAATATAAAATTGGTGCTGTTGTAGCTGAATTTAACTATGACATCACACATATGATGCTTGAACTTGCAAAAGAAGAAGCTAAAATACGAGACTCTGAAATAACTAAAGTAGTAACTGTCCCTGGTGTTTTTGACATGCCTTTAGCTATTAAGAAATTACTTGAAAAAGAAGATATTGATGCAGTTATTACTCTTGGAGCTGTTATTGAGGGAGCAACTGGACATGACCAGATTGTTGCTCAACATGCCTCCCGTAAAATAGCTGATTTATCTCTTGACTATGAAAAACCTGTTGCACTTGGAATAAGTGGTCCAGGGATGACAAGGTTAGATGCACACAAAAGAATTGATTATGGTAAAAAAGCAGTTGAAGCTGCAATTAAAATGTGCAAACGTTTAGATGAGATTTAAATTTAACAATTAGTTTAATAGCTGGATTTTTCATGGAAATTTTAAAAAGAAAAGATTTAAAAGAAAGATTCACTGATACTTGGGTTGCCCCATATGAGAAAGTTATTACAATGGTGGATAATGATCTTGTAGAAATTGTGGAGTATCACCCATGTATTTCAGGATCTCATTGGATAGTTCATCAATACAAAAACACTAGTAACCTTATTTTAAATGCTTATCGTGATGGCAATAAGCAAGTTTTCCTAACAAAAATAGGTAAAAATCCTTTAAATCTTAAAGCAAGTATCAATGCTGCTGGAATCGAAGAAGTTAAAGTAATAGATAATGAAGTCAAAGTAACTCATGCAGGACTTGCTGGTGCTGGTGTTGGAGCATGTATGTGTCGCGGAATGGCTGAAGGTGTTAATTACATTGAGCTTATGGACACTGGAGGAGGATCTAAACTTGGAAAAGCTGCAGTTATCACTCCTAAAATGGAGAAAGTAGTTATTGGGATTGACGATACCGATACTAAAGACGAAGGCGCTACTTGGACAATGGCTCATAATATTGGAGTTCAACTAAAAAAAGAAGGCTTTGAATACTTAGATCATGTTATTGTTCAACTATATCCTCACAATCCTCATAAAACTCAAAATTGTGTTTCCATAGCTTTAACTTTTGCAGTTTTAAGTAGCGAAGTAGATAGTTTAATTGAAAGAATCTCTGAGCTTTTAAAAGAGAATACTTTATCTGATAAAACATCAATAGCTATCTTAAAAGGTCTGAAAATTCCAAAAGAATTGCGAGATTACTCTATGAAAGCTAAAACCTCAATGGTATCTGTTAAGCAAGCAGAAGATGTTGCAGATAAATTAAACATACAAGTAATAGCTATTACTGGAGATCAAGGAAAAATAGGTGCACTTGCAGCTCTTGGTCTTTATAATGATTTAGAAGAAGCTGTTAAGGTTTATTATTAAATAAAACAAAGATTTATTTAAAATATAGAATAAAAATTAGTAAATAGTTAAAATAATAAATTAACATATTAAATATATCGAAAATTTAATAAATATGATTATTTCTACAATGATTCTTTTTAAGAAACTTGTTAAAACTAATAATCAAATTTCCTTATTTTACATAATTAATATTATCTAATTCTGCTCTTTCAGCTATTTCTTCAGATTCATCTGCTTTACCAATTAATACTCCTATAAGTACTTTGAAACCTTCTGGAAGTCCTAATTCTTTAGCTATTTCATCACCAGCAGGGCTTATAAATGGTAATGTTGGGGTTATTGCATAGCAAGTACCATATTCTAATGCTGTAGCTGCAAGAATAATATTTTCTGCTGCAGCAGATGTTGTTAAAGCACCATAAATATTTTCTTCAGGAGCAGATAATAAAATTAGAGTAGGAGCTCCATATAATGGTTGATACCCAGGTATTGCAGCTCTAGATTCTAAAAATTCATTTCCAGAATTTTTCATAGTATCAAGTGCTACATCATTGATCTTTTGGATTAAATCTTTATTTTGAACCACAGTTATTTGGAATTCACCAGCTATTGGAGCAATTTTACCTGTGTCTACTATTTTTTTCAAATCATCTTCATTTACATTTTCATCTAAATAGCTTCTTATACTTCTTCTTTTTTCTATTACGTTGAATATAGACATATTTATCACCATATTGTATGTTTTATAATTTAATTTTTGAAATTTTTAAAACAAATCTTGGAAATCTAAGAGTTATAATGATTTAGAAACCTCATGTTTTTCTAAATTCTAAAAACTATTGTCTAACTATTTTATTTTTAATTTTATTTTAAAAGGGGCTTAATTTTGATATGATTTTTATCATTATATAGTTTTTGGTTATTAAAATGTAGATTATACAATAAAATATATAAAATATATAAAATATATAAAATATATTAGATATTAATCAATTTAATTCAATTTAATTATTTTTTTATATTAGTATTACTAAAACAATCATATTTAATACTATTTATTGAAAATTATTTACATTAAGATAATTAAGATATAAAGTACAATGAATAATCATTTTTAAGTATATAACTTTTTTTGAGTTTCACTCATGTTTTTAATGATTTCTTCTGCTTCATCAGGAGATACACGCTTTCGATTTCCGAGTTTATCCTCAAAAATCACTTCACTATTTTTAAATAGTTTATACCTATGTTTTCTAACACTTTTATCAGGATGACATATAAGTTGACAGGTACTACATGTATACTGCATTTTATGTTCAGGTACTCCTGGATGATAGAATACAGGATCTTTTTTAGGTCTTTTAACATATGCAGGCATAGCTTTTTCTCGAAGTGCTTCAAATTCAATATCTTCTTGTGGAATATCAAATCGTCCTGGTGACCATGTTGAATATTTTTTTGATGGATGAAGTCCTGTTGCACCACCACAAACAAGTATACAACGCCAATGGCTTTTAGGGTTTTGATATTCAAAATCAAACCCTCCAATTTTTACTTTTGTTTTCGCCTTTGAAATATAACCTGGAATACATCCTGCTTTACAAAGCATGCATTCATCACAATAATTTTCTGATTTTGAAATAGGTTCAGTTGCTTTTAGTTCTGCATCAGTCACAACAGAACTTAAAGCTATTGCAGACCCATTATCCTTAGTTAATATATGTCCAGAATGCCCAAAAAATCCAACTCCAGCTCTTGCAGCTAAATATTTATGTGAAACAATAGGTTTTCGATCTCTTATTCCATTTGGAGTATCTTTCCTATAAATAAAGTTAGGTGCTACTGGAACAGCATTATAATCCATCTGATTTAGAAAACCTGCTAATTCTAAAGATATTCCTCCTGCAAATGTAGTTGTTTTTATCTTGTTTTCATTAAGATCAAAATCTTCTTTAGCTAAAAATGGTTCTATTAAATCTTGATTAAATGGAACTGCAAAAACAATTGCTGATTTTGCCCCATCTAATGCTGAATTCAATTCTGTTGATTTTGGACCTCCTTTTAAAGTTTCAATAGTAGCTATTCCGACATCCGATGCTCCGAGTGCTATAGCCATACTTTTAAGAATTTTAGAAAGTTCTTCTTTAGTATACATAAATTATCCACCATCTATCTATTTATACCAAAATATTCTAATGTTTTACATAGTTATTGGTGCAACTACTCCAAGAATGTCTAATGCATTTTTTATTGTTATCCTTGTTTTATCCACAAGTAATAGACGATAATATTCATATTCATGATTTATTACTTGTTCTGATTTGTAGAATTTATTAAATGCACTTGATAAGTCTTGTACATATTGTGCAATTAAGTGAATTCTTCTGATTTTAGCAGATTCTGAAATTACTTGAGGGAATTTTGCAAGGATTCTGATTAGGTCTGTTTCTGCTTTATTTAAGTCCCATTCCTCATCATCAATGTTATCAATAGCTATTTCTAAATTATCATTTGCTTTTTTGGATTTTTCAAGTAATTTACATGCTCTTGCATGAGCATACTGTATTGATGCACATCCTTTCTCAAAACTTAATGCTTCATCCCATTTAAACGTGATATGTTTTTCTGGAGATAATTTAGCAATATAATATCTTATAGCACCTATTCCTATTTCTTCAGCTATTTTTAAAAGTTCATTATTAGTAAGTTCTGGTCGTCTTGTTTTTAATTCTTTTTCTGCCCTTGTAATTGCTTCAACTATTAAATCATCAACTGATACAAAAACTCCTCTTCTTGTTGACATTGAGCCTTCAGGTAAATTAATAAATTCATAGAACACTACCTCTGGTGCTTTTTCACCAATCAATTCTAATGCCACACTTACTTGATCAATAGCTAACTTATGATCTGCACCAAGAATATCTAAAACAACATCTCCCTGTTTTGATTTGAAACTGTGGTATGCAAGATCTCTTGTTGAGTAGAGAGATGTGCCATCTGATCTTCTAAGAACTAACTCTTTTTCTATTCCGAAATCTTGAGAAAGATCTAAAATTAATACTTCACCTTTCTTTGTATAACCTGTAGCTATTAAATCATCTACAATCTTATTAACCTCTCCATTTCTAACAAATTGACCTTCCCAAACGAATTCATCATGTTCAATATTAAGTTTATGTAATGTTTCCTTTACTCCAGTTAAACAGTCTTCAACTGCTTTTTCAAATACAATATTAAGCTTAGAATCTTTTCCTGCTTCATAAGTCTTGATTAAATCCCCTACTTTTGTGTTTAATTCTGGTTCTTCATTTAACTTCTGATTTGCCTTAAAATATAGATTTCCAATTTGATGATCGATTTTTTCACTAAAATTAGGATCTAATTCTAATTTTAAGTCTTTTATTCCAAATACTATAATAGCTATTTGTCTTCCCATGTCATTTACATAATATTGAGTGTCTAAATTATTTCCAGCAATAGTTAATAATCTTTTAAGTGAATCCCCAATAATAGCATTTCTAATGTGCCCTATATGTAATGGTCCGTTAGGATTTGCAGAAGTATGTTCTAGTATGATCTTTTTTCCTGTTTTTTCTAATTGACCATAGTCCTTTGTGATTGTTTTAAGCAATTCCTTTGCAAATATTGAATAATCAATGAAAAAATTTATATATGGTCCTTTTGCTTCTATTTTCTGAAAAATAGACTTTATTTCTATATTTCCCATAATTTCAGATGCTATTTCCATTGGAGACCTTTTTTGAACCTTTGCAAGTTCAAAGGAAATGGTAGATGCGAAATCACCAAGTTCAGGATTAGTTGGATTATCTAATTTAATTTCATCAGGAATTTCATAACCTAATTTATCAAGACAATTCTTTAAAATAGCTATTGCCTCATTTTTAACTTTAAAATACATTGATTCACCCTCATTCTTTAATATATGTAATAATTAGTAGATAATTTAGTAAATAATTAAAATATATGAATTAAAATATAGTATAATAATTGATTAAAATATTATTGATTAAGGATCATGTATTAACAAAACATGATATCTAAGTATAGTAGAAATATAATTTGAATATGATATAATTTTAAGTAGTATAATTTAAGTATTTTTTCATTAATATGGAGACTATCCATATATTTATATTTAGTATATTTAGTAATAAAAAATATATATTAAAAATTATAGATTAAATATTACTAATTAATATTAAGATAAATATTGATTATTTTTTACAAAATATATTTAAAAATTGAAATAAGGAACTAAATCATGGACTACAATAGCTTAATTGAAAAAAGAGATTTTGTTAAAAATAATATTGATAAATTAGATAAAATTCTATTAGAAAAATACACTACTAATTTTGAAATTAATTTTACCCATGATTCAACTGCAATTGAAGGAAACACACTAACATTACTTGAAACTAAAATAATACTTGAAGATAAAATATCTGTTGGCTCAAAAGAACTAATAGAAATATATGAAGTTGTAAATCATGATAAAGCATGGAATTATGTGAAAGAATGCATTTATGAGAATGAAATATTAAATGAAACTATTATAAAAAATATTCATAAAATTTTAATGGAAAACATACTAGAGGGTGGTGTTTATCGTGATGTTGAAGTTGTAATATCTGGTGCAAAACACAAACCTCCAAGCCCATTTATAGCTAATTATGAGTTAGAAGAATTTTATAAAACTTTAAAAAAAAATGATTATAATAATATAGCTATTGCAGCATATACCCATGGCGAATTTGTTAAAATACATCCATTTATAGATGGTAATGGCAGAACTTCTAGAATTATAATGAATTATCAATTAATAAAAAGTGGATTTCTACCAATATCTATTAAAGTAGAAGATAAATCTGAATATTACAATGTTTTGGAAGAATATGCTACTAACAATAATTTAGAGCCATTAATTAAGCTAATATATAAATTAGAAGAAAAAGAACTAGATTTTTACATTAAAGCTATTAGTCCAAACTTTTAAAAGCGAGATCAAAAGAAATCAAAGATTTTTAACTTAATAAATTAAGTTGATCAAAAGATATTCCAAAAAATAAATATTTTTTAAAATAAAAAATTAAACTTTTTTATTTAAATAATAAAAAATCACGATTTAATAATAATATATAAATGTATAATAAAAAGCAGTGATAAAATGCAAGAATGCTACAAATTAGGAATAAAACCCAATATTTCAGGTGTAAAATAATGTCAAAAAACAACACACCAAAATTGCGATTTCCAGAATTTTCAGACCATTGGGAAGAGAAAAAATTAGGGGAAATTGCTTATATTAAAGGAAGAATCGGGTGGAAAAACTTAAAACAATCTGAGTATACTGAAGATGGACCGTATTTAATTGCAGGTAAACATATTCATAATGGGGTGATTCATTGGAAAAAATGTGATCATATTTCTTATGAACGGTATAAAGAATCAGAAGAAATAGCTTTGGAAAACGGAGATATTATTTTTTCAAAAGATGGTAGCTTAGGTAATCCTGCATTAATTGAAAATCTAAAAGTAGAAGCAACCATTAATGGGACTATGATGTTAGTTCGATTTGGAAATAATCTAGTTAATCCAAGCTACTTTTATCAAATTTTAAATTCTAACTATTTTTTTAGATTATTATATGTATTGAAGTCAGGAAGTAGCATTCCACATATTTTTCAAAGAGATATGAAAAATTTTAAATTTCCATTATCTAAAATCAAAGAGCAGACAAAAATAGCTAACTTCTTAACACAAGTAGATGAGAAAATAAACCTTTTAGAAAAGAAATTAGATATTTTTAAGGATTTTAAGAAGTTTTGTTTGCAACAGTTATTCGCACAGAAATTAAGATTTAAAAATGCTAATGATGAAAATTATCCTGAATGGGAAAAAATATCTTTAGGTAAAATAGCAGCAGTAAAAAAAGGATTTACTCCATCAACAAATAACTCATCGAATTGGGATGAAGGAGATATTCCTTGGTTATCTATTGCTGATATGAAAAAAGGAAAATATTTAGATCATACATCTAAGCAAATTACAAAAAAAGGTTCTAATGATAAAGATATGGTAAAAAAAGGTTCTTTAATTATGAGTTTCAAACTAACTATTGGGAGACTAGCTATTTTAAATCGAGACATGTACACTAATGAAGCTATTTGTAACTTTCAATGGTATTCATCTTCAGTTTTGACTGAATATATGTATTATTATTTAAATTCCATTAATATGAAAAAATATGGTTCTCAAGCAGCAAAAGGTATTACACTTAACAATGATTCTTTAGAAACAATACCTATAAAACTTCCAATATTTGAAGAACAAGAAAAAATAGCTAATTTTCTAATAAATTTAGATAATAAACTAGATAAAATAGCTATTGAATTAGAGAATACAAAAGAATTTAAAAAAGGATTACTCCAACAAATGTTTATATAAATATTATTTTATTTTATAAATTTTATCTCTTGATCCAATATTTAATATTTTTATTTCTTCTCCATTAATTTCATAAATGATTCTATAGTTTCGAATTCATTCACTGAAATGATTTTTATGTTTATTAGATAATAGTTTTCCATTAAATAGATTTTCTTTTATTTTAGCGAATTTTTTATATATTTCTAAGTAAAATCCTTTGTTCTTTTTTTAATTTTTCAAGGGAAATATTGAATTCACAAGACAGTGCAATATAATATTCAGCTTTCTTTGAGGACTTTTTCAACATCTACAATTACCTTTTTGCCTTGATCCATTTCATTTCTGATTTTATCTAGGTGTTCAAAGAAAATATCACATTCTTCTTCTGTGTATTTCTTTTTAAATCTTAAAATGACATCATTTTTCTCATTAACATCCCATTCGATAAGCATGTTTCCTTTTAAATTCAATCTATTTCGTATTTCCTTAGGAATTGTAGTTTGATTTTTACCAAACATATTTGTAACTGCAATCATGAAAATATTCTCCATTAAAAATTATAGTAAGTATAGTAATTATACTATTATTTTTTTAAATATATTAGGCTGTGCAACGATTATTTTTTGTAAAAATAGATATCTAATTAAAATAAATTAAAATATTTGTAAGTCATTAATACATATTTTTTATAAAAAATAAATGTTTAAAATAGTTATAATTAATAAATA
>NZ_LWMT01000260.1 GCF_001639265.1 Methanobrevibacter filiformis | reverse complement strand
AAACATAAATCACTTAAAACCCAATAAACTAAATAATAATCCTTATTTTAACTTAATATTACTTCATCATCATAATATAAACCAATAAATATCAATTAACTAATCAATAAATTATGGAAGATCTCCTGAAATATGTAAAAAATAATATTTAAAATGTTTTAATACTTACTTATCCTTTCCTTCAATTCTTGAATCATATAATCTTTTGCATTTTCTAATTCTTCAAAAGGTCCTACTAGGACTGGTCCTGCATCTGTTTGTTTTAGTTGTACTTCAAACTTTTGAATTGTGTGAGCTAGAAGTTGTTCTCCAACACCAATTGGTAATTTCATTTCATAATCCATATAAACACTGCCTAATTTTTAATTAAACTATATAAAATAAATTAAATAAATTAAATAAATTCAATGAACAAATAAATTAATAATTGCTGATTAATGTTTAATTATTAGTAATTATTATCTAATATTACTAATTACTCTTCAAAATATTCTCTTACTGGTCTTAAAAATTCTATTAAGTAGGTTGATACTGCATTTTTAAGATCCATTGGATGTAAATCGCCTTTGCTATAGCTAGCTATTAGTTCATCTTTAGTTAGGTTTAGATTTCCTCCAAATTTTTCAGGACGTTCTATTTTTATTTGGTCTTGATTTGGAAAGATGAAATGATTTGCTATTTCTATTATTGGATTTCCTTCAATTTCTTTTACTGGGCAAAAGCCTTTTTTGATTTTGGTTTTGATTTCTTTTTCTGTGTCATCTATTGCTATGAAATTTCCTTTACTTGATGACATCTTATCATCACCATCAGTACCATGTAATAGAGGAGTGTGAATACATACAGGAGTTGGCTGGTCTATCTTTGATAAGTATTCTCTTGCAAGCATTTGTATTTTTCTTTGTTCCATTCCACCTAAAGCTAGATCTACATTTAAGAAAGCCATGTCTACAACTTGCATTAATGGATAAATAACATTAGCAACTTTTGGGTTTTCTGAGTGTCTTGAAACTTGATCCATACTTCGTGTGGCTCTGGTTATTGTGGTTAATGTAGCTAACTTGTAAACATTATCAACATAACCTGGACTTGTTTGGAAAGATGAACCATAGATAAATTCTGTGTCTTCACTTAAACCTAAGGCTTTAAAACACTTTTCATTGTATTTAGCTATTTTTTCTATCTCTTCAATAGTTCCTTTTCCATTTAAATAAGCATGATAATCAGCTAAAAGAATCTTGATTTTAAAACCTAAATCTTGAAGTTGTTTAAGCTTAAAAACTGTGATAGCATGACCTAAATGGATTTTGCCTGAAGGCTCATATCCAGTGTATGCAATTGGATCCTCTTTATCAAATTTCTCTTTAAGCTCATCAATAGTTACTATTTCTAATGTTCCCTCTTCAACAATCACTATTTTTTCTTGAATATCCATATAATCACATGTTTAAGGTATAAGTTAATGTTTAATTAATAATAATTATATTTTTAAATTAAATTATTTAAGTATTTGCATGATAAAAATTGCATTAAAATATCTAAATTATGCTAAATTGTAATTTAATCAATTATTTATCAGATAAAATTCATTTTCAATTCCAATAACATTAACCTCATCACCAATATTAGAATTAATAGCTATTTTATTTAAAGGAAGCTCAATAACTTCATAAGTTATAGGATTTAATATTTGGAATGAATTCGGAGATTTTGAAATTAAAGTAGTCTTTAAAATCTCATTTGATCTTCCAAGAACCTCAATATCATCATAATCTCTCCATTGAATTGAGAATTCCTCAAAAGTTTTAAGATTAATAGCTATTATTTTACTGCCACTTACTGAGGCAACTTGAGCAATTTTATCTTTAAATTCTATAAAATCATTGACTTGGAAGTTTGGAAGTCTTACAGAAATCCATACTCGGTATAATCCTTTTCCAGTTGATTTGTCTTGAGTTATGAGTCTTGGTGATTCTTTTATAACTGCTCCAAATTCCTCTTTAATTTCATTAGCTACTCTTCTTCCAGATTTTGAGGAACCGAAATAATAGTCAATCCCTTCTTTCATTTCGGTTTTTTGAGCAAGATAAGCTAATTTATCTTTTTCAAATTGATTAGCTAATGATTTTTTAATTAAATCATTTGTTTTAGCTATTTCCCTGTGTGTTAATTCTCTTGAATCTGCTCTAAGCTGAATTACAGTTTCATAGTACCCTGAATTCCTTTTACTACATGGAGTACAAACACTTTTATTTAATCTAACATTTGTTTCATACTTTTGAATGACTTCTCTTCCATAAATTGTTATTTTTGCTTCAATATAACATTCAGCTATTGTTCCTCTCATTTGAAGTATTTCTAATTCAATTTCTGGATTTTTAGTAAGTTGATTAATCTCAATAGCATTTTCAAGTACTCTATATATGATTTCATCTTCTAGAAGATATGATTCTTTCCATTTTCCATTTTCAAGTTTAGAATTACAATGAGCACATACAGTAACACTAATATCTTGAGGAATAGTTAGTATTGATAATTGTTTTAAAAAACAGTCTTTACAAAGTCCTTCAATTAATTCATCATCAGAGTCTCCACATTCATGACAAAACATGTCAAAACACCTATTAAAATATAATATCTAAATAAAAAACACTTATTAAAATATAATATCTAAATTTTAATCTTAAAGAAAAAAATAGAAAAATAAATTAAACTTAAAAAGAATAATCTAAATTTAATTAAAAATAGAAAAACAATAAATAAAAGATCAATTAAGTGTTATAATGTTTTAAGTGGAGCTTTAGCACCACATGCTTCACATTTCAAGATAAATATTCTATCTTCTCTTATTATTCTTGTATCTGGTCTGTTACACTCTTGACAATAAACGAATTTTTCAACATATTCATCTAATCTTTCATTTATTAAAAAATGGGTAAACTTACCTTGTAAGATTGCTCTTCCACCTTCTAAATTCCCAGCAGTTCCTAATTCTCTTAATAAAAACTTTAAGAGATGTTGTGGATCTCTGTTTAATGCTTCAGCAATATCTTTAAAGTTTTGAACAAAAGTCCTATTCCCTTGAATTACAGAATAAGCCTTAGGAACACTAAAACGTTTTGTTTCAAATACTTCCGGAGGTAATTGCTCAATTGCCCTATCTAATAAATCATCATAACTTGCCATAATAATCTTCCTCCTAATGAGTAATAATATACTTAATTTATGTTTTTATTAAGTATTGTATCTTCAAACCGAAAATCAGTAATTATAATCCTTAAAATATTATAATTATTTGAATATTGGATTAATTAAACGATAATAGTCATTAAAATGATAAATAAAAATAATAAAATTTTATAAATATATCATTATAATTATTTGTAAATTATCATTATTAAGCTTTGGTATTTTAAAGTGGCACAAATCTTTTTAGTTCTAATTAAGTAATAGATGATAAAAGCATTTATTACACTTGTTTATCTATTTTTAATGAAATTACATAGATTAAACTATCTTCAAGAATCCAGTTACTGGTTCAAAAACTACTCCTTTGTTTTTAAGCTGTTTTATGATTAATTCTACTTTTTCTTCGCTCATTTCATATTGATCAACGAGGTTAGAGGTTAATACATTTATTGGAGCTTTATCCCCATATTCATCTTGTAATTGTTTGATTTCATCCACTACTTTTTGGAGTTTGTCTCTTTCAGATTTTGGAGTTCTTCCTTCTACTTTGTCTATATCTATTTTTCCAGTTTCAGGATCCATTCCAACCTTACTTAAACATGCTTGTTGTAGTTTAACTGCTTTATGAGCATCTTCAGCTAATACTTCATCTCTGAGTCTTATTTTTGCACATGCTTCTGATAAACGAATAATAGCTTCTAATTGTCTTGCTGTTATTGGAACTGGAGAGTCTTCATCCACTGCACTACTTCTCATATTTACATAGAAGTCTTCGAGTACACTGTTAGCTTCATCAGTTAGAACTGGTTTAACATTATTTCTTGCATAAGCAATATATTTTCTAAGAAGTTCTGGTTCAATTTCATAGTCTGCAGAGATCTCTTTGTGAATTTTAAGAATGTGTTTTGCTAATTTTCTATCATTATCAATATTTGGCTTATCTTCAACAATAAATGTCAAATCAAAACGAGATAGAATTGGTGATGGCAATTCAATTTGCTCTGCAACTGATTTATACCTATCAAATCTTCCAAATTTAGGGTTTGCTGCTGCAAGAACTGAACAACGAGAATTTAATGTAGCCATTATTCCTGCTTTAGCTATACTTATAGTTTGTTGTTCTAAAGCTTCGTGAAGTGCAGATCTGTCTTCAGATCTCATTTTATCCAGCTCGTCAACACAAACATTACCCCTATCTCCAAGAACCAATGCTCCTGCTTCTAAGGACCATCCTCCAAGTTCGTCACGAACTGCCGCTGCAGTTAAACCTGCACCTGATGTTCCTTTACCACTGGTATAAATACTTCTTGGAGCAAGTTTTGAGACATATTTAAGCATTTGAGATTTACCAATCCCTGGATCCCCAACAATAAGAATATGAATATCTCCCCTAAGTCTTGTTTTATCTTCAAGCTCTTTAGCTGAGCCTCCAAAGAGTTGTAAAGCTATTGCTTCCTTAACATCTGCATAACCTCTAATAGATGGAGCAGTTGATTTTATAATCTTTTCATAAATGTCAGGATCTTGAGATAACTCAATAACTTTAGCTTCATCCTCTTCACTAAGCTGCAGTTCTTCAAATTCTTGTTCTAAAGGTTCAATATAGTTAGCATATATGTAATTCTTGAATTTACCACTTCGCTCTTCCCTGAAGGTTTTAAGAGTCCCAGTAATTCTAACACTATCTCCAGGATTTAAAGCATCAACTAAATCATCTTCTAATGTAATAAGAATTTGTTTAGGTTCTGTACCTCCAGATAAGTTCTCCAAAGGCTCCTGTATACGTGTTGTTTGCGTGTCAATATATTTACACTCTTCTTGAACCAATTTAAAGGATCTTCCACCACATTCAGTACACATTGAAGGTTCTGTAGTCACTGAACTTGAAGTTTGAACTACCTCATGAATTCTCATACATCCACGACATTCAAAAGTCCCTATTTCAATACGAGGTCTTATTTCATCAGTTTTCCTAACAATCCCATCTACAGATACGAATTTACCAATATATTTACTTAAGAGTACCTTTAAAGGCACATTGTTTGTAAGATTTTGCATTCTAATGTTTAAATCTGCATTTTTCATTAAAGGATCTATGTTTTTAATAGATTTCTCAGCTGATTTAAGAACATCCTCTGGCTTTTCTATTAATAAATCTGCAAGATCTGGGTCAAACATTTCTAAATCTAAATAATCAACATATAATGATCGTTCCTCAGGATATTTTTCCAAAACTTCAAAGAGTTTATCCTTATACTTAGTTGAAAAAAATTCCTCAAATTTTGTAAGTGATGTTTTTGATTTGCTACTTGAATTCATTGTATCAATATTATTTTTAATTATTGAAATATTAATTTAGATGTTGATTTCGAAATTTAAGGAAATCTTCGATTTCCTAATGTTTAAAATTTCTGATTTTAAACAAAATAAAAAATTTTTTCAAAATCCTTTTAATCTATAAAAACTGATTTAACTTCATATGATGATTTTGCAAAATTTTCTATTATTTTAAATCGAAGATTTGAAATTTAGGAAAAAGCTTATTTTTTCCGTTTTGTGAAATCAGTGTATTAAATATCTATTTAATTTTCATTATTAATATTCTTAACTTTCATGAAAAAATTAATATACCAAATACAACATACCAATAATATTATGTTGAATATAAGGAAAATTAAATTAATTAAATATGAAATTAAGCAATTAAACGAAATATTAAAATAAAAAATTTAAATAACCATCATTTAACATAAATAGCTATGAAATTGATTAAAATATCCTATTAATAGCTACAATTTAATTAATTAGTATTTTTAGTATTAATATTATTTACTAATAAATATATACTTCTACCAATTATATAAAATTTATGAATAAGTTAATAATATTAATTAATATCATATAAACAAATTTTATTCAATATAAACAATATTATTCAACAAGATAATAAAACTTATTACATTAACCTTAGTTTAAATTTAATCTTAACCTACAGTTATACTTGTTTAAGAGATGAAAGAATGAAGAGATCACGATTACGTTTATTTAAGAATACATCAATGATGATATCTGTTTTAGGTGTTATAATGGTTGTATCCACTATAATTATTGCAGGATATGTCGGATTCAGCTGGATTTCATCAGGAATATCCAATTCTGTATCATCAGGAGGTCAATACGATCAATTAGCAGTGCTAAACTCCGATTACCAAAAACTTGAAGGAGAACTTACAGACAAAAAAAGCACAATAAATACAGATGACAAAACCAAAAAAAATAAATTAATAGCTGCAGAACTAAACTTAGTAAGAGCAAAATCAGCAATTGACGATGTAGAAAGTGCGCTTAAATCAAAAAAAACAGAAAAAGAAATTGAAGACCGGATAAAAACCGCTCAAACCCAATTAGACACTTCAGGAAATTCTATAAAAGAATTATAGGTGAAACAAGCAATAACTATAAATATATAACCCATTGCAATTTATACAACTACATAATTTATACAGTCACATAACCCATACAACTACATAATTTATACAATCACATAACCCCTACAACTACATAATTTATACAGTTGCATGGATAATTTAATTTACATCCTAAACAATTAAAGCTTATACCCTAGACCTAACAAATACATTTCCGAGCTTTTTTTACGTGACGAAGCAGGTTTTGTAGTTTTAAAGGTTCTAAATTTCTTTTTATTTGCTTTTATTAATTCTTGTGCCTTTTCACCCTGAAAAAACTTAATTAAAATATTTCCATTAACAGCTAAGTGATTATAACAGATATCCATAACATTTTCAAATAAATCCATAGATTTTAAATGATCAAGATTTTTTATACCTGTTAGAGATGGAGAAGCATCAGATATGATAGCATTAGCTTTTCCTTCAAGTTTACTTGAAATAGCTTCTTGAATCTCAGGTGTTGTGAAATCACCACGAATACTATGAAAATTTTCCTCTGTAAATGGTTTCATTCTCTGAAGATCTACAGCTAAAATCATTCCATCTTCTTCAACTCTTTCTAAAGCTACTTGAGACCATCCTCCAGGAGCAGCCCCTAAATCAAGAACTTTGTTCCCTTTTTTAATTATTTTAAATTTCTTATTCAGCTGAAGAAGTTTATATGAAGCTCTTGATCTATAATCTTCGTTTTTAGCCCTTTTATAATATGGATCTCTTTTCTTTTCTACTTGCCATCTACTTCCCATTGTTTTGCACCTTATTTATAGAAAAATTATGTTTATAATATTAAGTATCTGACATTACTAGTTCATATACTTTTAAAAATGAAATAAAATAACACCAAAAATCAATAACTCATCAAGATTTTAAAAAAACGAGGATTTTTTGAAATCTGTGCTAACGAATCAGCGCCTAAATCTAATCAATTTCACTAAGTTATTAATTATAACACTGAAAGGTCCAAGTTTAGATGAAAATTTTAGGAAAAATGAAATGTCTTCTTCATCAAAAGAATTTAAAAAGATTAAAGTTAATAAATATATTAATGGTATGATGACAATAGCTAAAATTAAGCCTAAAATAGTCTGTGGAATGATTAATATCAAGAAAATCATTATGAGTGTAGCTATTAATAGTTTAATGAAAAATTTATAAGGAACCTTAGTTTTTGTTAGTGAAAAGCTTAATTTTAAGATAGGAACCATTATTAAGAAGCATACTATTGTGTTGGCTAATGCTCCACCTACAATTCCAAAAATTGGTATTAAAAACCAGTTTAATAGAAAGGTAGCTACTGTTCCAATGGCTAAAATATACATAGGAATTCTGGGATTTCCTACTCCTTGAATTATACTCGAAGAAATTGCGAACATTGAATAAAAAGCCATTCCAATAACAAGAATACTTAAAACTGATGCTGCTTCAGTAAAATTCGGAAATATTAATTTTAATATGGGATAAGAAAACATGGAAATCCCAATACACATTGGAATAACAATAGCCATTGAATATCTATAAGTTAATGAAACATAGCTATTTAACAACTTTCGATTATTTGTACTAAATGCAGCAGAAACTGCAGGAAGTATTGTAGTTGCAAGTGATGTTGAAATTATAAGTGGAAAGCGAGAAATTGGATCTGCAGCACCAAAATACCCTGTAAATACTGAACCAAGTAAATAAGATATTACAAATGTAGATATTGCAAAAATTCCCATTTCTGCTAAAGAAGTTACAATAACAGGAATTGCAAAAGTTATTATCTTTTTAGCTAATCCTAACTCCTCATGAAAGGACATCCTATGATTTTTATCAGATTTTGAAATATATTTCCCCATATATTTTTTAAATATAAATATAGATAGCACAGCAGATGCAAAAAATCCTATTACTGAACCAAAAACCGCTCCCACCGTAGAATATCCAAGTACAACCAATAAAACTGCAAATACAATCATGAAAACTTGTTCGATAGCTCTTGTACTTAAAATATATTCCATTTTAAAAACACCCTGAAATGCACCCCTAAATGCACCTACAAGAACACTAAATGGAACAATGAAACCAACTGCCTGTAAAGGATATAAAAGACCTGGCATTGTTTCATTTAATCCAGTGTTTAAAGATAAAAATGGAGCAATAACAAAAATTATTAAAAACCCTAAAATTATTCCCAAAAGAAGCATTATTTTTAGTGAAACATAAATTGTAGCTCTAGCAAGGTTTTCTTCACCTATCGCATTATACTGAGAAATATACTTAGCTATTGCTGGAGGAATACCTCCTGCTGCGAGAACTTGAAGAATTCCTTGAAATTGTAGAGTAAAAGTTAAAATACCAAAAGCAGAAGGTCCTAAAAGAGCACCCATTAAAAATTTGTAGATATAACCTCCAATACGAAATATGAAGTTACCTATTAAAATCAGAAAACTTCCTTTAGCTATTTTTGACATTTTAATCTCCAAATTAACTAATATAACAACATCATAAAAGAAAACTAATTAATATAAATCCAAGTTATTTGTAAATAACATCAATATACTTCATGAAAAAAATATAATATGTAATATGTATTATAATTAAATCTTTTTTTAAATTCGATATACATCTAACTAATTTAAAAATAATAAAAAATAAATCATAACCACCTAATTTTAATTTAATAGATAGTTACCCCTTAAAAATAACTATATTTATATAATATTTTAGTATTAGTATATAAAGATATTGTTTAGAAAGGGTCAATGAAATAGATAATCGATTTCAATTTATTCATATTATACTTAATTAAACAGCGCCCCATAATGTTGAATATAATACACTATATTATACCACTTAATTCAATATTCAGTACAAAAATTAATGAAAAAAATAATATAGAATTATAAAAAATATTAAATAAATAATATTAAATAAATAATATTAAATAAATAATATTAAAAACAGCAAAAGTAATAAAAAATGATAATAATAATGTATCAAAAATAGTAATAAGTACTAAGAAATACTGCAAAAATAATTATTTAGTATTTCTTTCTATGTTTAATGCTTTACAAGCTGATTGTCCTATTTTATATAGCTCAAAATCAACTTCTCCATTTTCCACTGTCATTAACATGACTGTTGGGTCTGTTAAAGTTGGGACTGTTGGACTTCCAGGGTTTACAATTATTATTCCATTTGCTTTTTCAATGAATGGCTTATGAGCATGTCCACTAACTAGAACATCTACTTCCAATTCTTTTGCAATATATTCTAATTGTTGAGTATCTGCTTTTGGATAGACTTCTCCATGATTAATTCCTATTTTTATTCCATCAATAGTTATTACTTCACTTTTAGGTAATTCTAAGCCTACTTCTCGATCCATATTTCCTTGTACTACCTTAACTGGAGCTATTTCTTCCAATTTTTTAATGACTTCCATTTTAGTTACATCTCCAGCATGAAGAATAAGTTCCACATCTTTGAAAGCTGTTTTTACAGCTTGAGGAAGTGCATCAACCTGATCATCAATATGTGTATCTGATATTAAACCAATTAACATGTTACCACCTAATTTTTCATGATTTATGTATAATCAAAATATGAATTTCGCAAATATACACATTATTATAATATATGTTAGTAATATATAATAACACTTTGTATTTATTGAAAATATTTAAAATATTATATGAATCAATAGATCCATTATTCCTCAAATAATGCGATCTCAATAAGTAAATTTAGAGAAATCTCGAGAAATCTCTGATTTATCGTTTTTAAAAGTTTGTTTCATAATGTTAAATTTATCATTAAGGAATAATAAATATATTTAATAGAAAACAGTTTTTTTGAGTTTGAAATTATGGATAAAATGGATAAAATAGTAGAATTAATAAATAAGATCAATGATTTTGAAAACATTGATGAATTCATTGAAGCAAAACAAATTAAAGTATCAAGCATCGTGACTGCTCCATGGGTAAGATTTAAATGTAAATATGCATGTAAAAATTATAATACAAATTTAGACTGCCCACCATACACTCCCACACCTGAAGAAATGAGTAAAATTCTAGAATGTTATGATGAAGCTATTTTAGTTCAATGTATGGATAGTAAGGAAACCACTTCAAGAATAGTCCGTGATTTAGAAAAAATAGCTATTGGTATGGAATTTTATAAAGCTATGGCTTTAGGTGCTGGATCATGCAAACGGTGTAAATCTTGTAACCTAACTAACTGTATTAATAGAGATACAACCAGACCATCGATGGAAGCCTGTGGAATTGATGTAATTCAAACGGCTAAAAATAATAATTACGAAATGGTAAAATATGAGGATGATGAAAGGACTTTGTATTATTATGGTGTAGTTTTATTGAAATAGAAAAATTCGATAGATAATTGTACTATAAAATAATTTTTTGTCATCTATTATTGATGACACATAATGAGAATATCATATTATTCCAAAATTGTTAAAACAACTAATTAAACAGACTAAATGTTATTAATTAAATCAATTAGACCATTAATAAAAAAATTTATATCATAATTTGATGAAAAATAAGCATATATCTAATTTAGCAAAGATTAAAAAAAGTCTAATAATTTATCATTTCTAAATATGTGTTTTTTAATATTTAAAAATTTCCTCTAAAAATCAATAAGATAGCTATTTATATATCATGATTAATTATTATATATAGTAAAACTATTTTAACAAGAATATTAACTGAAGATATCATGAAAGTATATATATAATCCTAAAAAAAATAAAATAGTGTAGAAGTATTGAATTATATTCGTTCAAAATCGAAGGAAAAATCCAATACCTAGATACGAACTTAAAAATTAGATAAAATAGTACAAATATATAAGTATAAATAGATTTAGAATTGTATATCTCAAAAAAAATGTGAACTAAGTTAAAATTAATATTTAAATATAAAAAGGAGACAATGAGATGGGAAAAATAGAAAAACAAAATATATTAGATATATTTGACAAGTACGACAAAAATGATATAACCATAGCTACTCTTGGAAGCCATACCTCCTTACATATCCTGCGAGGGGCTAAAGAAGAAGGATTTAACACAGCCATCGTTTGTGAAAATGGTAGAGATGTGCCATATAGACGATTTGATGTTGCTGATGAGTACATAATGGTAGACAAATTTAAAGATATTGTTAATGATGATGTACAAGAAAAATTAAGAGATATGAACAGCATAGTTATTCCTCATGGATCATTTGTAGCTTATGCTGGACTTGATAGGGTTGAAGATGATTTCAATGTCCCCATGTTTGGAAATAGGGATATTTTACGATGGGAAGCTGAAAGAGATTTAGAAAGACAGTTATTAAAAGAAAATGACATCAGAATCCCTTATAAATACGAAAATCCATCAGATATTGATAGAGCCGTTATGGTTAAATTCCCTGGTGCTCGTGGAGGAAGAGGTTACTTCGTTGCATCATCTCCTGAAGAATTCGACAGTAAAATACAATCTATGAAAAATAGAAACTGGATAGAAGATGAAGATGTAGCTAAAGCACATATCGAAGAGTATGTATCTGGGTGTAACTACTGTATACACTATTTTTATTCAGCACTTAACAATGAAGTGGAATTAATGGGGATAGACAGTAGATACGAATCAAGTATTGATGGTATTGTCAGAATGCCTGCTAAAGACCAGTTAGAAGTAGATTTAAGTCCATCATATGTTATAACTGGTAATCATCCAGTAGTTATGAGAGAATCATTACTTCCACAAGTATTTGATATTGGAGATAAATTAGTAAAATCTGCAGCAAAATTAGTAAGTCCTGGAATGAATGGTCCATTTTGTATGCAAACATTAGTAAACGATGATTTAGAAATTATTGTATTTGAAATAAGTGCAAGAACTGATGGTGGAACAAACACTTTCATGAATGGTTCATCTTACAGCTATTTAAAGTATGGTGAACCAATGAGTATGGGTCGTAGAATTGCCCGTGAAATAAAAACAGCACTTGATGAAGATAAGATTGAAAAAATCATTACATAAACCTAAAACAATACATACTAGTATATTATTTCTTTTTTTATCTTTTTTAAGTATTTTATCTTTTTTAAATACTTTTCATTAACATAATATTAAAAATATTAAGAAAATTATTAATTATATATTTTTATTTTTATTTTTATTTTTACCTGACTTCTTATTTTTATTCTGTGGATTGGTTTTTCCTGGTGCCTTAGCATCAGCAATAGCTTTTTTCCTACCTTTTTTAAAATAAGCACCTGTGAAACCACAAAATAATCCAATAGCTATAAAAGATACTAAAATTAAACCAGTTAAATTCTCACCAGTAGCTATACCAAGACGATTAGTGAATACAGTCACAATAAAAAGAGGTAATGTTCCTACTGCTCCAAGAATCATTCCTTGAATAATATTTTGTGACTTATAACCAATAATTAACAAACCTATTGATGAAAAGAATAATAGTACTTCTAAATGAGAATCCATAGCTAAAACAACTATGAATGCAAATAAAAACATTCCAATAACAAACCATTTCCAGTTAATTCCAGTATACAACTCTCTAAATTCCATAACAACACCCAAATATAACAATGAATTAAATTATGTTTTAAGAGATTATAACTATTTCTATTTGATTCTTTCTATTTAACTTTTTAAGCTAACTACTTACTAGACAAATAACCTCCAATTGCACCAGTCATCCCCATTACAATAACAAAATATCTGAAATGAACAATAACTATTGAAATACCAATAAATCCTCCAACAGCCAATTCCTACAGGACCAAAGAATGTTCCAAATAATGTTATACGTATTGAGCCAACTATGGCTCCAAATGAACCAGCTAAAGAAGCATTTAAAAATCCACTATACGCTCCTATACGCTCCATCTTTTAAAAGGACTCCTAGAATAAACACATAGCTAAAAGACCTATAAATTGCCAATTGTCTGAAAATATGTTTACAATCATGCTTAAGATAAATCCTAAAAAACAATATACCATTTAATCATGATATCACCCATATAATAATATATTGTAACTAAAGATTAATAATTATTTATATAAAACAAATATAATTGGCTGTGCAATAATTATTTTTTGATTCTTTTTAGTTATGCTTAGTTTTAAATATTATGGGGTGTAATATATTATTAGTGTTTTTTAGTTTTTGTTGAGTTGGTGTTTATGGTTTTGCATGAAGATAGTATTGGTCAGGTGTTTTTACTTCCTTTGAATTTGAGGGACTTTATTCCAGATAATCATATTTGTTTTTTTATTGAGGAATTGGTTAGTCGGTATGATTTTGGTGATTTGCATTCTAAATATGCTGATACTCCAGGTAAGAAAGCTTATTCTAGGAGAATGCTTGCTAGAAATATTCTTATGGGTCAGATTGATGGTATAAGGTCTGGTCGTAAACTTGAAAAGGC
>NZ_LWMT01000259.1 GCF_001639265.1 Methanobrevibacter filiformis | reverse complement strand
GATAGTTGAGAGTGCTTTGTCTGGATGGAAATGCATTATTTACAATTCCATTAAGTAGAGATATGTTATTTAATGATAGATGTGATAGATAGTTCACCATAATGCCTAATGATTGGACTTTGTTGGTGTAATTACTATTTTTATCAACAAAAGGTTCTAATGGTGTTTGATGTGTTTTTCCACATTTCCTACATTTGTAAATTGTGGATTCTATTTTTTGATTTTTATTCAGATTTCTAAGACCATAATCATGTATTTTAAATGAGTCTGAACCACAACATTCACATTTAAAATCACTATTATCGATGTAACGACATTTAAGACTCCTACCTGTCATTTTTTCCAATGTTTGATGATATATTGGGTCTACACGATTATCTAAATATAATATTTCTTCTTCTATCACAACTCTCTTGGAACCATCAGCATTATATATTTTAACATTCAAATTATTACTTGGAGGAAGTTTGTTTTCTCTTTGCATAGATTTAACTATATTCTTCCTCCATTTAATTAATGTTATTATACTCACTTTTTTTTGAATTATGCTGAACATTACATGTATATGTTGTACTTTTCATTGAATTTTTTCACTTGTTCACCCTGAAGTTTTTGACACAGTCAAAAAGTAATAAAAAGTAATAATAAGTAATAAAAAGTAATAAAAAGTAATAATTAAAAATAAAAAAAATTAATCAGAAATATATTGAGGTTTAATAATTAATCAAAAAAGTCTGAAACTGTTATTAAAGGTTCTAATTTAATACCTCTACTTTCAAATCTTTCAATTGCGCCATCTTCACGATCAACAACAACAAATGCTCTTTTGACTATACCTTGGTTTTGTGAAATAGCATCAATAGCTTTTAAAAGTGACCCTCCAGTAGTCGTAACATCTTCAACAACTACAACATTATCCCCTTCACTTAAAATTCCTTCTATTAATTTAGAAGTACCATAATCTTTTTTTGCCTTTCTAATCATGAGCAGAGGAATGTTTGATTCTAAAGAAATAGCCGTAGCTATTGGAACCGCACCAAGAGCAGGTCCTGCAATTTTAGCAACACAGTCCCCTTCAATTTTTTCAGAAATCAAAATAGATATTGTTTTTAATATTTCAGGATTAGTAATACCTTTTTTCATATCAATATAATAATTACTCTTTTTTCCAGAAGATAAAACAAAATCACCAAATTGAACAACATTATTTTTCTTTAAAAGATCCATTAAATAAGATTTCGATACCAATTCATCACCCATCAATTGTTAATAAAGTAAATATTTAATCATTAATAGTTTTAGCTATTTAATCATCTAATTAAAATGCTCATTAATTAAGTAATAGTTTAGTTAGTTTTTAAGAATAATTTTATCACCAATTTTCTTAATAATACCAAATGGTATGATAATTTCATCTTTACTTATAATGTCTGAAAATATTCCTAATTTTTTTATTATTAATCCTTCAATTTCAAAAGAGTCTAAATTAAATTCAACATCAACAACTTTTCCAATTACCATTGCTTCCACATTTACTACTTCTTTTCCAATTAAATTTTCTTTTATTAACATAAAGAACCCACACATGATTAATAACTATTAATCTGAATCATGCCTATTAATCCAATGAATAAACTAATCCATAATATTCTATTAATCTTTATTCCAATTAATTAAACCATACACAACACACAATATCATGGACAGTACCAAAAGTACATATCCTCCCCAAATCCATGGGTCTAGAATTCCTAAAAACATTTTAACACCTACCCTACACCATCAAAACAGTTATCAATGTGTTCTGATTCCATTGGCTTTGTAAGTAAAGATACAACAACTAAAAATATAAATGAAATAGGAACAGCTATTAAAATTGGATCAACAACAGACCATGGAAGAGACAAAATTAATGATTCTTGACCAAATAATAATTTACATATTCCTAAACCTTTAGCTGTTTTTCCAAATACAAAAATTAACCAAAATAGACTAGCTATTGTCCCAGAAACTATACCTGCGATTGCACCTTGACGATTTGCTCGTTTCCAGAATAACGCAGCAATATATACAGATAAAAAAGCAGCTGCACAAATACCAAAGAAGAGTGCAGTTCCTGTTGCAACAATACTTCCTGGAAGTACTAAACTAAGAACAAATGCTAATAACACTGCTATTAAAATACCTATTTTTGTAAAATTAAATGATTTATTATTTTTAAACCCTTTTAAACTACCATATATATCTCTTCCAAGTGAAGTTCCCTGAGCAAGATATTGAGAACTTAGTGTAGACATTGCAGCAGCTAACAATGTTAAAAGAAAGACATATACAAACCATTCTGGCATTGTTGAGCTTATAAATGTAGGTATTATTTTATCAATATTTCCTCCAACAGCATTAACTGCAATTTGACCTAATTCATTAAAGAAGTATACATTAGATAGTGCCCCAACAATGTATGCAGTTCCAACAACAAAGAATATGAATATTCCTCCTATTAATACTGCACGATTTAGTTCTTTGTTAGATTCTACTGTCATGAATCTTACAGCTAATTGAGGTTGAGCAAGTACCCCTATTCCTACACCCATGATAATTGTAGAAACTAAGTACCACCAAAACTGACTTCCAAAAGTTGGAAATGTCGTCCAGCCCGTAGACCCAAGTGCTTGAGCTGAAGCTGGGAAATGTGGTGCCAAATTTGTTAAAGCAAGATGAGATGTTTCTATCCCTCCTAAAAGCCAATAAGTAACTATGAGTAAAGCAGCCATACTTACAAGCATTATAGTTCCTTGAACTGCTTCAGTATACATCACTCCTTTTATTCCTCCAAATATAACATAAGCCGCAACAACTATGGACAATATTATAAGAGCCAATTGAAAATTCATTGAAAGAGAGGTTTCCATAAACCTTGCAGCTCCAATTAAGACAACAGAAGCATAAATAGGCATTCCAAGGAAAATTATAAGTCCACTGAAATATTGTATGAATTTACTATCAAATCTACGAGACAAAAACTCAGGAAAAGTTAAAGACTTAAGATTATGGCCAATAGCTCGTGTTCTTTTACCTAAAACAACAAATGCTATGAATATTCCAACAAATATGTTTAGAAATGCCAACCATAATATCCCCATTCCAAATTGACCAGAAACTCCTCCAAAACCCACAATAGCTGAAGTACTAATAAAAGTAGCACCATAACTTAATGCCATAATGTAAGGATGAGTTTTCCTGCCTGCTAACATGAACTCTTCTGACGAATTCGTTCTTTTCCAAGCTATATATCCTACATACCCAATTAAGATAAAATAAATTAAGAAAACGATTACTAAAATTAAAACATCCATTAAAAAAACCTCATATATAGATAAAAACTTATTAATTACTACATAAATTTAAACAATAGAAATGATATATTTATTACTAAAAATAATAATTATTACACAAAATAGCTATTATTAAATTTATTATTTTTATTAACTAATATAAATTAACTAATATAATAATTATTAATAAATTAAAGTTTATCTTATTTTGATTTATGAAATAGTATTATATAAAAACTTAATTTATATAAACCTTTATAAATAATATACAGATGATAAAATTAGAAATAAATACAACTACTAATTACAATATAAAATATCAAGAAAAGATAAGTATTAGGAATAAAATGCTATTTGAAGGTTATTAAATCCATATATAAGAAAAATAACTGAAAAAATACACTAAATAGCTATATTAATAGAGATAGTTAATTATAAAAATTAATATTAAATGGGATAGTATGATATGGAATGAAGAAATGGAAACTATGAATATTGACGATAAAAAAGAACATCAATTAAAATTACTTCAAGAAACTGTTAAAAAGGCTTATGAAAATGTTCCTTTTTATAAAAAGAAATTTGATGAAATAGGAGTGAAGCCTGAAGACATAAAAGAGTTAAAAGATATTGAGAAACTTCCTTTCACTACAAAAACTGATTTAAGAGAATCTTATCCCTTTGGAATGTTTGCAGTTAATGAGGAAGAAATAGTTGAAATCCATACAACTTCAGGAACAACTGGAAAACCAACAGTGTCAGGTTATACAGAAAGAGACATTGAAATATGGGGAGAAGTAATAGCTAGAGCAATAACTATGGCAGATGGAACTAAAAAAGATATAATCCAAAACTGTTACGGATATGGTTTATTTACAGGAGGACTTGGAATACATCATGGAGGATACAAACTTGGAGCAACGGTTATCCCCATATCTGCAGGAAACACTAACAGACAAATCGAAATATTAAAAGATTTTCAAAGTACCATACTTACATGTACTCCCTCATACGCAATGTATTTAGCAGAAGTTCTTGAAAAAGAAGGAATTGAAAAAGAAGATATTAATTTAAAATCAGGAATATTTGGAGCTGAAATGTGGACTGAAGAGATGAGAGAAGAGTTAGAACGTAAACTTGGAATAATTGCCCTAAACATTTATGGATTAACTGAAGTTATAGGTCCTGGTGTTGCAACAGAATGTAAAATAAAAAAAGGACTTCATATCTCAGATGATCATTTTTATCCAGAAATAATTAACTCTAAAACAAAAAAAACCCTAGATGAAGGACAAAAAGGAGAGTTAGTTTTAACAACAATTACTCGAGAAGGAATGCCAGTTATAAGATTCAGAACTAAAGATATAACATCAATTACTTGGGAAAAATGTGAATGTGGAAGAACCACTCCACGAATGTCAAGAGTAACTGGTAGAACCGATGATATGCTGAAAATTAGAGGAGTAATAGTGTTCCCATCTCAAATTGAAAGAGCGTTACTTAAAATAGATGGTTTAAGCCCTAATTATCAGATAATTGTAACAAGACCAGGTAATCTTGATGAAATAGAGGTTAAGGTAGAAGCAACTGAATCCTTATTTTCAGATGAAATGAAAGAAATGGAAGAAATCGAAAAAAACATTGCATTGCAAATCCATAAGGAAATTGGAATTAGAGTTGATGTTAGTTTAGTAGAAAGTGAAAGTCTTCCAAGAAGTGAAGGAAAAGCTGTTAGAGTTGTAGATCATAGAAAATTTGATTAAATAGCTATTATATTAAAAGGAGATTACAAAATGAATATCAAACAAATCTCAGTTTTTATTGAAAATAAAGAAGGGAGATTGAAAAAAGCTTTAGAAACACTTGGAAATGCAGGAATAAATATAAGAGCACTTTCAATAGCAGACACAACAAAATTTGGAATAATTAGATTAATTGTATCAGATAATGAAAAAGCAAAACAGCAATTACAAAAAGATAACTTCATTGTAAAAGAAACCGATGTAATAGTAGTTGAAATTCCAGATAAACCAAATGGATTATCCATTATATTAGATTTACTTGATAAGGGTGAAATAAATCTAGAATATCTCTATGCATTTACAAGTAATAAAACAGAACAAGCTATTGTAGTTATAAAACTTGAAGATGTTGAAAAAGGAATTAAATATTTAGAAGAAGGTAATGCCACATTATTATCTCAAGAAGATATTGATAATTTATGATTTTAAATAATAAGAAGTTTTATAAACTTCTTTAGCCTATTTAAACTAAAATAAAAAGTTTTATAAACTTCTTTAACCTATTTAACTAAAACTTCTTAAGTATTTCACCATAAACTTCTTTTAATTTTCCTTCTGAATTTTCGTAGATTCTTTTTAATATGAATTCAGGAGTACTTCTTGCTAAACAGTTCATTTTAGGTGTTCTATCAACAATAAGTTCGTATTTTTCATCTAATCCTTTTGCTTCAATACCATCTACACGTATATCTGTGTATTCCATTAATTCTTTAGCCATGTGAGTAACAATGATTCCAAAGGACTTAGATTCTTTTATCATATCAATAAAACTCGATATGATTTTAACTGCTGCTTCAAGTTCAGTTATTCCTTCAAGCTCGTCCAATAGTACAAGTTTTTCACTGTCTGTTGTTACTATTGGAATAAAGACATTTAAGAATGATTCAAAAGCACCTGCATCTAATGAACGTTTTTTAGAAAAATGATACATTTCATCTAATAACTTAACTTCAGCAGATTCTGCACATACAGGTAATCCCATTTGAGCCATAATAGCTATTTGCCCAATTGTTTCAAGAAGAGTTGTTTTTCCCCCACTATTTGCTCCAGTAAGTAATGCTATGTTATCTGGAACAGATAAATCATAGTCTACTCTTTGAATATTATCTCCTTTTTCAAGTCCTAACTCCAAGTGTAATGCTCCTTTCAATTTAAAGCTATTTGCGAATTTAGGAGGACTTAAATTGTATTCATGAGCAAAACTACCTAAACAAAATCCATAATCAAATTCTAAAGCTTCTTTAACTTCAATTATTGCTTTTTCTTTAATAGCTCCAAGTTGACTTGCTACTGTTGATTTAATATCAAATATTCTATTCTCTTTTTTAGAACTTTCCATTTGTTTTATTCTTTCAATTTCGTTTTCATCTAATTCTAAGGGATATTTTCTTAAAAACGGATCAAAATCAATTCCACTTTCAGACTTTATAGTGTTTTTAGCTTTTGTAATTATTTTATCAAATATTTTACCTATTTTTGGAGGAATTTCATTATTTAAAAGGTCTAACACTTCATCTCCATCAATATCGATATTTTTAATAGCTTCTTTAAGTTCATTATCAGCAATTTTTTTAGATGAATTTATAATTTCATCTAAATCAATCTCTTTTAGTTTAAATGAGTCAACACTTTCTAAAATAGTCACTACATCTTCTAAAACTGAATCTTTACCTAAAATTTTCCTTATTTCTAAAACTTTTTCAAATAGCTTTTTATTATGATTAAAGTAATCTAAAATAATTTCTGGAACTATTTCATGAACTGGAGAGTCTTTGTTAATCATTACAAGATTATTTGAATCATCTACTTCTAAAAATCCTTGAGTGTAAACATATATAATTAATTCATAATTTTGAAGCTCTTCTTCTATCATCATTGATTCAGATAATGTTATTATTGGATAATATTGATTTAGTTTAAGATCAAGCAGGTAATCATAGTCTTCTGGACTTTCAACTAAAATAGCTTTACTTGCATCGAACTTTGGTCTAACTTCTTGAGGTTCATGAAGATTTTTCATTAATTTTTGAAGTTTAGATATTGGTAATTTAGAAACTGCTTCTTTTGCATTCATTACAAAGGATAGTTGTTTTTTAATTGCTTTTATATTTTTACTTGGTGCTAAAAGCAGTATTCTATTTTCTGAATATTTTGTATTAGAATAGGATAAAATTTTCTCTATAATTTCATCATATAGCTGAATAGCTCGATCACTTTTTAAGAATTTTTGAGCAGGATTTCCAAGAAGTTGATTCATGATTTCAATCGATTTTTTCTGACTTATTCCTTCAATTGAAGATATTTTCTCAAGATCTAACTCTTTTATAATTCTATTTAGTTCTTTTTCTCCACCAACATGCTGAACTATTTTACTGGATAATTTCTCTCCTACTCCTTTAATATTCTTTAACTCCAAATTTGTAGCTGCTGCGCCCATTAGAATACACCATCGCGTTATTAATTCCATATCTAACATAATTATCAATTAAATCCATATTATCCGATTCCCAATAATTATTAATTGATAGTAGACTTATTATTAATATCTTAATATGAAAATATTATAATATCAAGTATTATAAGTTAACTAAAACCATTTTCCACAAGATTGATTTTAAGTTCTAGTTGTAAGTATGTATATTACTATATGTCTAATTTACACAAGAGCATTTGAAAAGTAATATTTTAAGAAGAAATAGTAAGGAACCTTAATGTAAGGAACCTTAATAAAATAGAAAATATAAAACTAAATTTGAAACATTAGCAGAAAGAATGAAAGTAAAAATCAATGATATTACTTAACACCTTTAAAAAAGTTACCTTTACTTGTTTCAATACCTAAGCTATGAACCATTTTGTCATTTAATAAATTAATATCCTTTTCTGATAAAAAATCATCTTCAATAACAATTTTATAATAAGTAATTAAGTTACATATATAATTTTTAGATTTCCACCTACAATCAAGAGCAAAATTATGAATAGCTAATGATTTTAAATAGGGAATGCAATTTAATAAAGATAACTCTTTATTACTAACTAAAATATTATTTCCAGCAATATCTTGTTTAATAAAATAGTCATTACCTTCAGAATCTGTTAAAAATAAATTTTTATCTATTTTATCTTTTTCACCTCTTTTATCTATTTTAGATGTTTTATTTTTTTTAGAATTAATTAAATTCTTTGAATTTGAATTATTGAAATATAAATTAAACATGTTTATTTTAGTCTTTAGTAATTCAATATTTCCTCCAACAATTGCTTCAATAATTGGCATTTTAGAATTATTCAATAAATCACTGTTTAAATCAATATTATAATTAATTTTTTGATTGATATAATAATCAAACATAAAATTAGATAAATCTTTACTTGAAAGTTCTGTAGACAACGTTAATAATTTGAAATCACTTAATATAGATATACTTTCTTGATTAAAAATATTTAAGGATTTTGAACCATAGATACCTAAATTATCTTTAATTAAATCACTATAATTCCCTAATCCAGTCATTATTTTAATAGATATCCCTAATTTACTTAGAATTCCATAAGCTTTAACAAAACTTTTCTTTATTTGTTCATGTAAAATATCTGACCATTTCCAAACAAGTTCATATTTTTGACCTTTAGCTGTTAAAACAGCTTCTTTGATAAAATTAACAATATAACTTATATCAATAGAGCTATTTTTAAAAACTAAATTCTTAGGAGGAATTTCTATATAAATTCTCTTGCAAGCAGATGAATTTTTAGTTAAAAATTTCAAAACATCCAAATCATTAATATAAATAGATAAAGAGTATTTATTAGTGATATTTTGCTGAATTCCTTTAGAATCTAATATATCCAAGCTTAAATCATCTTTTAATTGTTTAATATCAATACCAATGAAATCATGTTGTCTAATAAATTCATCATATCTCTTTTTAGATTTAAATAAGCTCATATCATTTGGAGCATATGTAGCAATGATTAATGATTCTAACTTAGATAAAAAATCCCTTCTTAATTTGTTTATTTCACTTATCGGTGCAAATAAGTTATTATTATAAACTATTTTCAAATCATCAAGAATAAATGGAAGATCACCCAATTTTGAAAGTTGTTTTCCTAAGGTTACAGTATCTAATGGTTTATTCTTAGCTATTTCCCACTGAAAATTACTTTTTTCAACATGCTTAATTGATTTTCCATTTGGAAGTTTAATTTCACCAGTAAGCATAGGATAATTATTTTTATCAACTGTTAATTTAATATTTAGTTTTGATTTTTTAATATTCTTAGGGTTTTTATCACTTAATAATTCTTTTAAATACTTTGAAAAAGATAATCTTTTAGTTATATAAACATTATCACCATTAGAAAGTTCAAATTTTTGTGATTTATGATTTGATTTATTATTTTTCTGGTTTGAATAGAATTTAGCTATTTTTTTAATAGTTAATGTTCTAATATCCTCTGACTCCTTCAAAATAGGATTTGAAGATATGTCAAAACCATAGCTATTTTTAGAGGATTTATCTTCAATTAATAAACCATCACCTCTCTCAGGAATATTAACAATGTCATTTTTAATAGCTATTTTCAAATCATTACCTGTAATTTCCTCAATTTGACCTATAAAAAGACCAACATGCCCTGGTTTTTTTGGATTTAATAAACTCTTTGAATTCTTCTCAAATAAGTGACCAGAAGATAATTTCCTATTAAAAACAAGCTGAAGATTTTCTATATTTTTTAAATCTTGTTTATCAAGTTTATAGTTATTATATTCATTTTTATGTTTTTTAGTATTGTTTGATTTAGATTTTTTCAAATTTAAAAATCTCTTTTTCCTTTTATTTAATCCGTTACGATAAGAATTTACAACAATAGCCAAATATTCATTATTACGCATTCTACCTTCAATTTTTAAACTATCTACACCAATAGCTATTAAATCATCCAGATTTTCATATAATGACATATCTTTTGTTGATAATGAATAATCAAAGTTGTTATCTAAGATTTTATATTTTTTCCTACATGGTTGTGCACATGTTCCCCTATTACCACTTCGTCCACCTAAATATGAAGAAAATAAGCAGTTCCCAGAGTAAGAATAACATAAAGCCCCATGTATAAATATTTCAACTTCAATACCTAATTTATGTGCGAACTTTGTGATTTCTTTAACCTCATCAAAATTTAATTCACGAGGTAAAACCACACGTTGTATATTATGTTCCTTAGCCCATTTTATTCCTTCATTGTTATGTATATTCAACTGTGTAGAAGCATGGATTTTAAAATCATCAAATATTTTATTTATAATAGCTATTATCCCAATATCTTGGACTAAAACAGCATCAACACCTATTTGATACAATTCCATTAAATACTCTGTTACTTCCAGTAGTTCTTCCTCTTTTATCAATGTATTTACCGTTACATAAACATTTACATTGTATAAATGGCAAATCTTCACAGCTTCTTTAATCTCATTTAATGTGAGATTTTCTGCATATCTTCTCGCTCCAAACTTTTTTCCAGATAAGTAAACAGAACTAGCACCAGACAAAATAGCTATTTTTAATTGCTCAAAGGATCCAATGGGAGCTAGTAATTCAGGTAATATCAAAACAACACCTTCAATAAAGAATATATGATTAATAATTATAATATATAATTAGTTCTTTTAATAAGTATCTATTTTTGAAAAAATAATGGATAAATAAAGTATAAATATTGATTTATGAAAAATTAGTTATTTTGTTTTATGAGTAATAATTATTTAGTAATAGTTATGAAAAATAGTTATTTATATTTAACAATTTATTACTTCATTCATATCAATCCTTAGAGTTAATAAATAATCCAATAAGGTAGTAATAATAATAGTCTAAAAGAATCTAAAATTTCTTTCTCAGGCTATTCTAAGAACTGTTAGTGTTACTTTCATGAAAAAGCATTCCACACGTTTTTTTATCCTCTAGCATGAAAATTTAATTTAAAATCAAAAAGAATTATAATGTGTGATTATTACACACCAAATAGATTTAATTCAACCATAGATATGTTTTAAATTCATCTAAAAAAATTTTATTTTAGTCTATCAACCAATCAATGATTGCAAAATTTTTATTACTTACTTTTTTATTATTAGCTCCTTTCATGTTTGAATTTTTAAGACCAGTTTTACGTCTAATGAATATATCAACCCTTTTAAGATTTTCCACTGTTGCTTTAGTTTCTTTTTCATGGGCATGTCTAGCATTCGTATTACGATATCTAAAATAGAAATATGCAAAAAATACAAAACCTGCAATAGTAACAATCCACGAATAATCATCTGTAATTGGTGCAGTGAAAATTGCTATAATGATTCCAAATACTTCTACTACTGCTGATGTAGCAAATAGCTTGGGCATATGTATTGGTACACTCCCCATTATTTCTTTTGTTCTGGCATTTACTGCAACATAATGTAAGAGACTTTTCTTGCTACTCTTAACCTGCTGGTAGCTATATAACCAAACAGGTAAATATGCTGCAATCCATTTTTGTCCTTTAATATCTAGTTGTTCACTTGACCACTTAACACCTCTATCATAATGTGCTAAAGTTGTATTAGCCTTATATCTTGAAATATCTTTTATCTGACTGATTATTATACTTTTCAATTGTTCAATATTTATATCACGTTTTTCTGATGAATATCCTTTTAAATAGTTAGCATTCCATTTTACACTGTTTTCAGTATCAAACGGCATGATAGAATTTATTATATTATTTGTTTTTTCAGAGGACATGCCCATTAATTTATCAGAGCTTGATTCAATTGTTAAATCATCTATAAGGACATCAAATTCCCGTTCAACATTATATAAATCTGCATCATGAAGTGTTTCTTTATTTTTGTCAGAGCCTACAGTATATGTTCTAACTGTATGTTCTCCTTGTCCAGATAATTTTGAATGCCCATTTATATCAACAACCATGTAAGGCAAGTAAACTCCCATGACATTTTGTGTTGAGAATTCCTCTTTGAATTTTGGATGTGCGAAAAATTTTCTCTTTTCCACAAAGGTTTCAATTTCGACTTTTGCATCATCTTTTTTTAATTTGAATGGCAATACCATATCTGGTATAGCTCCATTTGGAATCTGCTGATTAATTGATAACGTATTCCTACACCAATGACATCTTGCTTGAGTAGTTTCCGTTGTATTAATTATTACCTCAGCCCCACAACTACTACATTTGAAAGTCAAAACATCTTCTACATCTGCAATAATATTTTGAGCTCCTGAACCTATTACTTCACCTTTTAAATTACGTAGATCTGAATCTGAATCTGTTCCAACTTTTTCTACTTCAAATTCATACCTACAAAAATTACATCTTAGTTTTCCATTATTTGCATTAAGTGAAATATCAGTTGCACCGCATTTAGGACATTTATTTTGCCCATCTTTAGCATCAGGATTTGTTTGAATAATTTTAGGTTCATTATTAGAAGTGTCTTCTTCACTATTATCCTGATTTTGATTATTAGAAGTGTCTTCTTCACCATTATCCTGATTTTGATTATTAGAAGTGTCTTCTTCACCATTATCCTGATTTTGATTATTAGAAATATCTAGTTTGTTGTTATTTTGATTTTCTAAATTACCCAGATTTTTTTCTTCCATAAACTAATCCCCAAAAACCTTAGATTTTTCTTTATCAAATTCTTCTTGTGTTATAACACCTGCATCCAGTAATTTTTTAAGTTTTAGTAATTTGTCATAAGGGTCTTCTTCTTTAGGTTCTGTTGATTTTGATGATTGTGATTCGACTGACTGTTGATTCTGTGGCTGTTGTTGAATATATTGTGATTGAGGTGTTTGATCATTTTGTTGTGTAGCTCCCATCATACCACCAGACGCATTCATTCCCATTCCCATGAATGCCATATTTGCTCCGCCACCAGTCTCTCCTGCTGATTGCATACCACGTGCTACTGATTGTTGCATAAATGCGTTTCCACGTGTCCCAGACAAAGCATCTGCTTTTTTAACATCACTTAACAATGTTTTTGTATCCTCATCATATTCAATTGATTGTATAGCAACATTTATTATTTCAAGACCCCTATCCCCTTTCCATTGGTATCCATCTTCTACAGCTTGTGACATTGATGCTGCAAAACCAATTTGATCTCCTTGAATTTTAGCAATACGATTTCCCTTGTTAGGATCGTTTGTATAATTGGAAAATGCTGCCGCTAAGCTACTTACAAATTCATTAAATAGTTGTGAACCTAAATCATTATCCATATCGGCTAAATCTAACAATGGTGCATCTGATTGTAAATACATAGCAGGTACAAAATTTTTTACAAATAATATTGGGTCAACTATTTTTAAAGTATATGTTCCTCTTGCAATTGCTCCAACTTGTGCACCCAAATATGCATCATCCCAATAGATTTCTGATTGTGTTCCAAAAAAGTTATTTGGTATTTCTTTTAAATTAACATAGAATGCTAATTGTTGCACACCTGGTTGCCCACCAAATTTCAAACGCTCCCATGATTGTTTTAATGTAGATGCTAAAATTCCGTCTCCTGCAAACAGTGATAATGCATTAGGATCATCAGAAGAATATATAAATCCGCCTGGTTCAGCAACAAGTCCAGTTATTCTTCCATCTTCTAATGTAATCAAAGCAGTCCCTTCTGGCACTACTATTTTACTTCCATTAGTTATTATATTTTTTGATCCCTTATTTGAGCCACGCCCTGCATTACTTCCTTGTGGCACTGCTTCAAATATTACTGATGTTCCAGTGATATCTGGTCTTGGTAAAAGAAAGTCCTTCCATTGGTCTGCAAGTGTTCCACCAATTGCTCCTGTAAATGCTTTAATAAATCCCATAAATAGATCTCTCCTAAAAATTTTGTTATTTTTTAAACTCTTGTTGGCTGTGCAATAATTATTTTTTGATTCTTTTTAGTTATGCTTAGTTTTAAATATTATGGGGTGTAATATATTATTAGTGTTTTTTAGTTTTTGTTGAGTTGGTGTTTATGGTTTTGCATGAAGAT
>NZ_LWMT01000258.1 GCF_001639265.1 Methanobrevibacter filiformis | reverse complement strand
TACCAAGACACCTGAAAAAAATATACAAGACAGAACAAGGAATAACAACCTATTTAGATCTTCAAAGAATAAAATGGGAGCAAGAAAGAGGAAAAATTATCTCAACCATGAAGTTTTTGACATAGCCTATATATATATATATATATATATATACATATACTAGATTATATTAGTATTTTATAAAATTTTTAGTATAGTACATTGCTCAAAAATGTGACTTATAATCATTTTAATTCTCATGAAAAATATGATGTAAAATACTTTAAATTGAATTTAAAGGTTTTTCAGATGATATTTCTAAACATTTAAATTTACTACATATGTTACAAAGCTTTTGGGACATACTATATGTTCATAAATATATGCTAAACAGGTTATTTTCATTAGAAATTAACTGAAATACAATTTTAAATGAATATTTTAGTTATATCTTGAATTACTAATGAAATAATGATATTTATCTAAGGTTTTAAAATATATAATGTAAAAAATTAATTAAAATTCATGATGGAACTGAAATTAAGTAAATTAATATATAATTCTCAATATTCAGTAATTTTTTATTACAGTCAAATATTTAAGTGAATTTAGTAACATTTTGGGGGATGATTTGATAAATTTTATTTCTAATAAATTGAAGTTTGAAAATGTTGGGAGAATTTTTTATTTAGATCAATTAAGAGTCTTAGCTATTATTGGTGTTATAATTATACATGTTTCTCAATCTTTTTTAGGTGTTCTTGATATATCTAATTTTAATTGGATAGTTTCTGATGCATTTTTTAATATTGCTCGTTTTGCTGTGCCTATATTTTTAGCACTTTCTGGGGTTTTATTACTTAATAGAGAATATAAAATTAAAGAGTTTTTTAAAAAGAGATTAGCACGTATAATATCACCTTTTATATTTTGGGGAATAATTTATGTCTTATTTGCATTTTTCATCCAAAAGAAATTCTTTGATTTTAATTCAGTGATTGCAGGTGTGGCATTTGTAGGTAAGATGTTTTTAGGTGTTGGAGGATACTTAGGTCATTTTTGGTTTGTTTGGTTAATTTTGAGTGTTTATTTATTCATGCCAGTTATAAATAAATGGATTAAAAATTCTTCTTTAAAAGAAGTTGAATATTTTTTGGTTATTTGGATTGTAACTTGTATATTCGCAACATTTAAATTGCCTTACTTTTCATTAGATTTGAGCTATTTCGCAGGACCAATAGGTTATGTAATTTTAGGGTATTATTTAGCAAATAAAGATAATAAGATTCTTGATAATCCATTATTATGGACAGCTATGTTTATTATTTCAACAGTTGCCATGGCTATACTTACATATAATAATTCTCTAAAGATTGATGATTTTGCTATTTTAGGACGATACAACTTGGTTCTAGTATTACAAACAGCTAGCATCTTTTTAATGTTTAAAGGATTTAATAAGAAAAAGTTCTTTAGTAATAAAGTTTTTAATTTTCTTAAAAATGGATTAGTAGGAGCATTAACATTTTCATTAAGTAAATATTCCTATGGTATTTTTTTAGTTCATATATTGTTTCTCAGACTCTTTTTAATGTCTGGTATAAAATTTACACATAGAACTGCAATAATATGGGTTCCACTTATTTTTATAGGTATTTTAATACTCTCATGGGGATTATTAGCTATTTTAAACAGAATACCTCATCTTGATAAGATAACAGGTACGCATTAATATATGAAGTTAATATGTAGATAATAAAGATATCAATATCTCAATAATACTAATGAATTAAGGGAAATAGTGAACAATATTCATTCACGTTATTCTATTCATGTTATTTATACACTGCAAATCCATGTAAATGTGAAGTACATAGCTACAAACACAGACTTAATAATAGAAGAAATGATCATGTAATAATAATTGAGTTCAAAGTAGTAAAAGTTCAATTAACTATATGATAAATGAATTTAGATCAAATAGAAACACAAGAATATGGAAGACAGTACAAAAATAAAAATATAATTAAAGGAGCCATTATTTAAATGTAATGAAATAGGATGTAAATTAATCAAAGAATAATCATCCAGAAAATGCATAATAGGCTGTGCAATGATTATTTTTTGTAAAAATAGATATCTAATTAAAATAAATTAAAATATTTGTAAGTCATTAATACATATTTTTTATAAAAAATAAATGTTTAAAATAGTTATAATAGTTTAAAGGATAATAAAAATTAAATGTTTAAAAATAACTATTTTTAGTAAATATCTGTTAATATTAATTAAAATAGAATTTTATTAAATATTCATGTTTATTTTTATAATATTATTTATTATAATTCTATGGAGATCTTCCATAATTCATTGATTAGTTAATTGATATTTATTGGTTTATATTGTGATGATGAAGTAATATTAAGTTAAAATAATGATTATTGTTTAGTTTATTTGGTTTTAAGTGATTTATCTTTGTTGATTGTTTTTTAGTAAAGTTTAATAATCTTTGTGTTGAAATATGATTTCATGCATTAATGACTTTAATAAACTTTTTTTATTAAGTTTTTGTGCATTTATTATGAAATTTGTATTAATAAGTTAGTGCTTTTGTATGAATCATGTTTTGATAAATGGCATACTGACTAAGGGATAATTATTTAGACATGTATGGTTTTATACTATGTTTATTTATGTTTTTTCTAGTATATTGTGTCTTTTAGATTTCTTGTTCGTATTGTATTGTATATTGCATTTCTGATGTTTATTTCATTAGTTGCAGCTACTTTATTGGAGCCTAAAAGCATTAAGACACCATTACTGCGCTTAAGATAACCATTTATGCCTTCAGTTTGGAATCTTTCAGCATAAATAGTTAAATAGCGTTTTTGAGTCATTTTATTAATCATTTCATGTTTAAGTGTGGTGATTCTGTAGTTTATAGGAGTTACACCATCACCACACGAACATTTTTCCTTAAATGGGCATGATGGATAGGATAAGCAATAGTAATTATATGATTTTTCCATGTATTTGGGATTAGAGTTATGTTGACGGTTATATTTGCTGTTTATCTCTTTAATGTTCTTTAAGGGTAATATTTCACCATTTAAACATGTGATTTTGTTATTTCCTTTTTTAAAATGTTTTTTAGTTATTTTTTCTAATTTTTCAATGCGGAGAGGTTTTTTTAAGTTCATTGTTCACTCTGTAAATGTCATTAAGTTGTTTTGAGATTCCTTTGGGCATTATGAGTGCATTTATGTCATTTTTATCTGCTGTTTCTAGGTTTTCGTTAGAGTAATATCCTGAATCTAAAATGTAAATTGCTTTGGTGAGTATTTGTTCTATTTCTTTGTAATTTTTCCTTTCACCATATTCCTTTAATCATTTCTAGTAGTAAAGTGAAATTTTCCCGTAATTCGTCCAGTACTTCTTTTAAAACTAAATTATCGTTGGGTTTGTCTAGTAATAGTCCTCCAATGATTATTTTGCTTTCTGTGACTATTTCTTGTAAATTGAAGGCAAAATCGAAATTTCCTTTCTTTGTAGGCATCATAACGGCTTCAGGAAATGTAATACTAATATAATCATTATCTATTTCCTTAAATCGGTCTTCAAATTCATTTATGCGTTGGGACATATTTTTGTTGTAAATTATGATTCTTTTTTTAATGGTCTGTATGCTTTCTAAAATGTCTTGGTCTTTTTTATATTCTTGTTCTTTGATTTTTAGTTCTTTTTTAATTCTTCGGATTGAATTTTTACTTTTATTGTGCAGTAAATTCCATTTTTTCATTAGTTTTAAAGCTTTTAATTCATCACGTGTGATGGTGTAGTGTTTAGATCCTTTAATTAATGCGTCAGTACCGTCAATGAAAATATGGAGAAATTTTAGGATATATTGGTCATTTAAAACGAGTAATGTGTGTAGAAATATTTTTTTGATGGTAATGGAGTTGCTGTTTGATAAAAATCTGCTTAATGTTGTGGATGATGGTGTTTTACCATTTAGAAATGTTTTTAATATTATATCTGTTTTGCATAAACTAGCTATTTTATCTGTTCTATATTCATCAACTAAGATTCCGTAAGTAATCGCTCCTAAAAGTAATAAACGTGAAATAGCTTTTCTTCCTTTTTCAGATTTAAATTCCCCATTTAATTCATTGATTAAATCCTGAACACACTTATTATCAAATGAAGACAATATAGTTATAAAATCACGAGATTCTCTCCCAAATTTCTTTAACTTTTCAATAGTTATACCTAAATCCTCAATAGATTCAACAGCCATTTTTTTCAAACCTCCTAAAAAAAAATAATTAAAAATAATAAATTATTAAAATACAAAACATTGTTAAAAACTTAATACTAAAACATTAGTAATTAATTAAACAATATTCATAATTTTCTTAATAATACTATATACTTTTTCATTAAAAAAAGTTATAACATGAAAAGAAGCACATACTATCAAGCTTTCACTTCAAAAAATTAGAGAGAAAAAAGGAATTCAAACATCCTTACACTAAAATCACCCAAACACTAGACCAAAAATAGAAAAAAACAACAGAAAAAAACAAATCAAAAGAAAAACAATCAAATAAAATCCTCAAATCATAAAAAACAGATTAAAAAAGTTTAAAACTAAAACACAAAAAATAGACCAAAAAACTAAAACAAAAACTAAAAAACATCTAAAACCATATCCAACAATCATAAACCTTTATTTTAATTATGGATAATCTCCTTAATAATTTAATAATTTAATAATTTAATAATTTAATACTTTAATAATTTAATAATTTAATACTTTAATACTTTAATAATGTTTAGTAATATTTAATAAAGAATAGAATTATTCAAAAGCCTTGTTTAATATGCTCACTGCTTTCATAAATGGAGGCATTCCAGAAGTTAAAAGTACTACCCTTAAAACATCCAGTAGCTCATCTTTTGTTGCTCCAACCTCTTTAATTGCACTTTTGAATTGTTTTTCTATCGCCCTATCATCTGAATTTGAAACTGCAATAGCTACAGCGATTAGTTTTTGAGTTTTATAATCTAAAGCTTTTCCAGTGAAAACTGCCTCATTCAATACAGTTATTGCATTAAATAATTCAGGATAATCACTTTTTATTGAACCTATTCCCTTTCCATAAAATACATTTTCTTTCATTATTCATCCCTCATATTAACATAAATACATAAAATATATTAATATTAATTAAATTTATGTAATATAATATATGTTTAAAATGATATATAAAGTTACAGTTTAATTTTTGGAAATAGAATATCATTCAATTTAAAAAAAAATAGGCTTAATCATAAACGACTGTGTAAAGAATTCACATGATAAGTAGTTGTGATTATTATTTAATTTTTAATTAGTAATACTAATCTTTCGCACAATTTTATAATGTTTTTTGTGAATTTTGATTAAAATAATTGAGAATAAAACATATATTTAATGGTGAGGTAATATGTTTTTATGACGATAACAAAATACACCTCACCAGTCAGTAATATATTTTCTAAAATATTTAAACATAACCATGATTATGATTCTAGTAATATGGCTCCATTTAAGATAATGGATAATGTTTTGTATCTGGATATTTGTTTACCTATTAGTATATATTTGGATTTGAAAAAATATTATAATCCTGATCTTATTTGTATTTATGTGGATAATGAGAACACTCATTGTAGTGAATGTAAGAGTAAACCTCAGTATAGTTGGAATGGTAAAGTTAAAATTAAAATCAATAAATTAAGTGGTGTTTATGCTAAACAATACATTTGTCCAGACTGTGGAGCAACACATGTAGCTAAAAGTGAGCATGTGGCGAAATACCATTGCTATGAAGTAAATATTACTCATTCATTTGCTTTAATGGAAGGAATTGAACACAACTCCTTAAGAGCAATTGGAGAACTCATGAAACTACTAGAAAACACTCACCCATCACACCAAACAGTTAAAAACCATATAAGAGAATATGCCAAAAAATTAAAAGAAGAAATGAATAATCTGCAATTTTCTGGAGACTATGGCTACGACGAACAACATGTACATATAAACGGGAAAAAATATTACATATTAGCTATTATCGATGTTACCTCCAAACTACTAATTGCATTCGATGTAGTTGATAAATTAAGCAAACTGAACATCGAGAATTTTATCGACCAAGCCACTATGAATCAACCAAGAAACTCATTAACAACCGATAACAAGAAAGTTTATAGAGGAATCTGTGAAAGATTAGGATTCCAACACAACCTATGCTTATTTCACTACCTAAAAAACTTAAATGAAACAGTTGATAAACTCGTGAAAAATAAAGAACTTAAATACAAGGACGCATGTTTAATAAATGATCATGGAACTGAAATCCAAGACATGTTACAATCTAAAAATTATGAAAGAGCAAAGAAACGACTTAAACAAATACTAAATGAAATAGACAAATTCCATCCCCAATTACAGAAATTCCTAAACAATCTCGAACCAGTATTCTATGAAGTTATGGGACACCTTCAAAACGAAAAATTAGCATCAACTAACAATGCAATGGAAAATTTCTTTGGAGCTAACATACCAAAAAGAATGAAACGACTATACAAATCAGTAGAAGGACTCAAAGACTACCTAACAATAAAAACATATATATGGAACAAAAAAATCATAGATAAAACGAACAAAGCAGGAAAAATACTAATGAATATACTAAACTACAACAAAATATGTTCTAAAATTATCAAATAAAAGTATACTCATCATGTGAATTCTTTACACAGTCTTATAAACAATGTTTAAATAGCTATTTATTATAGTTTTTAATTAATTTTTTTAAAGTATTTTCAAATTTATCAGTTATTTTATCCCAATCATTATTTTTAACAAAATTTCTTCCAGATTTAGCTATTTTAGAATATGTTTTATTATCAATTATATTTTTAGCAAGTTCTAAAACTTCTTTTGCTTCATTTACATATTCAATTCCATTATTACTACCAAATTCTTTATATATTCCAGGTAATTTTGTAGCTATTACAACCTTTTCCATTGCAAGATATTCATATAGTTTTATTGGAACTATGTCTTGCATGATCTCTTCATCAATATAAGCTGGAAGTAAGCAAAAATCAGCCATAGCAAGATATTCAGGGATTTTTACATATGGTTGTTTGCCTGTAAGGATTAATTGATCAGCTAAATTATAATCTTTCTTTATTTGAACCATATCATCATAGGCATCCCCATCTCCAACGATAACAATTTTCATACCTTTAAATTTATCCTTATTTTTACCTAATTCAATAGCTAATTCTTTCATTCCTGCAAAATTATAAATCCATCCCATAAAGAAAAGAACTGTATCTTCTTCATCAATATTAAGTTCAGACCTTATTTTTGAATCATCTAAATCTGGATTAAAACTATTAAAATCAATCCCAGCATCAATTACAACATTATCTTTCTCATTTGATCCAAGTTCAATTGATAATTCTTTTAGTTTTTGATTTATACTTATTATCATATCACAATCTTCAATTGTTGATTTGATAGCTATTTTACCAAAGAATTGCAATGTTTTTTCTGGTATTAAATTGTATATAAGATCAATCAGGTAATAAACATAAGGAACATTATGCTTTTTAGCATATTTTGAAGCTATGTATGCATTCATTATTCCTAAAGATATGATTATATCTGGTTTAAATTCCTTTATTTGCTTTTTAATTTCTTTTCTATGGGTGAAGAACAATGACATATAGTTAAGAACAGGAATTTTCAGAAAACTTGGTCTTATAACTCGAATATTTGCATTTTCATTAATTTTAAAAACATTATCATGAATTTCTCTATTAAAAACTACTCCTTTTGATTCATCATTTCTCCAATCAATAGGATAATCAATAACCCTAACTTCATGTCCCCTTAAACTCATCCTATCCATTAAATGATGTTGTTGATGAGGATTCCGTTCTAGCCAGTCCGATTCTTGAACAACTAATATTTTCATAATCTGATTCCTTATACATAAAATTAAATCTATTTAATTAGAAAAATAAGGAAAAATAAGTAATATTCCTAAAATTCAGCACTTTCTTCAATAGTATCCCAATTTTTACTAAACCACTGATAAGTTTTTTCTAATCCTTCATCGAAAGTTACTGTTGGTTTGTATCCAAGAATGTCTTTTGCTTTTTCTATTGAAGATAATAATTTTGTTTTAGCATCCCAATTTCTTCTTGCAATGTAAGCAATTCCTTCATCATTACCAGTTAAAGCATTTACTTTATTTGCCATGTCAATAACTTTATGATCTTTACTTGAACCTAAATTAATAGCCTCACCAATAGCTTTTTCTTCAACACCCATAGCTAAAAGTCCATTAACAATATCACCAACAAATGTCCAGTCTCTTGTTTCACTACCATCTCCTGTAATAGGTAATGCTTGTTTTGTCATTGACCAATAGAAAAAATTCGGAATAACATTCCGATATTTCCCTGGAACTTCTCCTGGACCAAAAACATTGAAAAATCTTGCATTAACAATTGGAAGATCATATAAATTGTTAAAATAATTAGTATAAAGTTCTCCAAGAAGTTTAGTTACTTGATATGGAGTATGGAGAGAAATAGAAATATCATGTTCTTCAAATGGCATTTTTGAGTCAAGTCCATAAACACCACAACCTGAAGAAGAGTAAACAAATCTTTCTACTCCAGTTAATTGAGCATATTGAAGAACTTTTAAAATACCTATACCATTAACCATTAAATCTTTTTCAGGATTATCTACACTGTTTTGGTTTGCAAAATGTGCTGCTAAATGGAAAACTTTAGTTGGCTTTTCCTTAAACACTCTTTTTAAAACAGCATCATCAAGAATATCACCTTTAATGAATTCAATATTATCTAAATCAGGAATATTCCATTCATAAGCCGAAGATAAATTGTCAAGTATTATAACCTTTTCTGCATCAAGTTTAGCTATTTCTCTAGATAAATTACTACCTACACAACCTGCACCACCAGTTACAAGAACAACTTTATCTTGATATTCATTGAAATTAGACATAAAAAGTACCTCTTAAATATTTAATAAATTATAAGCATAATGACTAAATAGCTATTTAATTAGATAACTATTAACTTTAATTAAACACTATTAAATATTTATGTATGTTTTATAATTTAAATTAATCTGTTTAAAATACATATGTCACAAAACTTTTAGAATATATTATACAGTTATAATCTTCTTTTAAGCTCTTATCACGATTAATTAATTCAATATTTTCATTTTGAAGTAAATCTTTATCACTTTATCTAAAAATTTCTAAATCATATTTAGAGCGGTCAGATTCATTTATTAATCTATATGAAAAACTAATAATGTTATATAGTACATTACTTAAAAAGTGTGACTTATAATCTGTAATTATAACTAAAATAAGGTCTTTTTCTCCCTTTCAAATCAAACACGCCATTAAAAGCAATGTTACATTTCTTATACGAAATTCCAATTAATTTAATAAGTATGTCATCCCACGATTTAACATGAAATGCTTCACCTTTGAAACTAAAAGAGGTTGGTTTTCTACCTTTGTAACTATTATTAATAATTTTTGAATTATTATGACTTATAGTATGAGTTAAATTTGTGTTTGAATTATTTGATTGATTAAACTTAGATTTAGGTTTTTTAAGACATTTAGGAATATTTATATTACTATTCAATAGGATTATTTAAAATTTTTCATCAATTTCCTTGTCAGGATCTGCCTTTTCAATATTAGTTTCATTTTAAAGATTTATTAAACTACAAATAAAAATATTCATCATCATCACGTTCACCATTTTCAATATTAGTCTCATTTGAAGATTTATTAAACTCCATAAATTTTATAGCATTTAAAGAATTAGATTTTTCTTTTAAACTTTTTTTAAGCTTTGCTAAAAATATAACATAATAATCTATCACTCCTTTAGGAATTCCATTATTTAAAATGTTATATACTTCAAAAGAGATATTATTTACTCCCCTCCTACTTTTTAAATTTGTTTCAATGCTTTTAATTTTATTAGGAATATTATTTAAATCAATTATAAATAATGATTTGTCAAAAGAAGTAATATAATTTTTTTCAATTTCTTTAATTTTATTTTCTAAATTATTTTTAAACCATAACTTATAGCTTGCAGGAGAAAATTCCAAGAACCATTTAGAAAATTCATTTAAAACTTGAAAATTGCTATCCTTATCCTTTTCTGAATCATTATTATTAAATTCAACAATTGTATCCTTTCCAGTCCCATTAAACTTTTGTTTTTCATTATTTAAAGAATTATTATTAGATTGTTCTTCTTTTAATTCAGTGATAGAACTATTATCAGAATCAATATTTGAAGAAATATTACAAAGATGTTGTAATTTTTTAGATGAATCATTATGCATGACAATATTTTCCATGCCAAGAATGAATTGAGAAGATTCTTTAATTTTATAGTTAGTATAAAATGTTCGTTCATATATCCCCTTACCCACAAATTCGATTAGACCTAAATCCCTCAATTGTTGAGCTGTTTGGCGTATCTTTGATTTAATATTTCGATTAGTATAATATATTTCTTGAAATTCAGGAATATATTCATATAAATCATCTAAGCAAAAAATATCATTATCAAATTCAATTATCTTTTCAAAAACAGTTTTCTTCCAACCATTCAAATTATCAATTATATTCCCCTGACTATTATTTTCATTGAAATTATGTGAATTAACTAAATCATTACTTTTATTTTTATGATTAATAATTTTAGTATTTGATTCCATAGGAGTTATTTCTTTAAAATCATCCTGTTCTTTTAAATGTTCTTCAATGAAATATTGACCATTTTCATATATAACATCGTAATCAGGCGAATTATCAGATTTAGAATACTTCAAGAGCCTTTTTAGTTCATCAAGCTTATTCTTTTCATTCATATAATCACTTAATCTACCGAGTTAGAGGATTTTTATGGCAAATTGCAGGATCCCAAGCATCTTTAATATACTTTTTAGCAGTTGTATAATCTACATCCCTAAATTTTTTAGCCAAAACTATAGGAATTCTTTTTCTTTCAGCTGAAGGAGAGTAATATTTTGTACCTAATCTTACACAAATATTATGTGAACGTATATTTCTCCTAAACAATCTAATTTCTCCATCACTCCATTTAGGATGGATATAATAATCCTTAATTGATTGACCCTCTCGTTTATGAGAGTTATAATTATCAAAAGTACTATCTAAAGGTCTAAATCTACAGTCCGAAATTTGAACCCCATATTTCCAAGCTTCAACCCTTTTAGCTTCCATTTCATCATAAGGAATTTCAAAATTATATAAAACAAAAACAGAAATTTCACTTGGTTTAAATCCACTTTCAACTAAAATATTAATTTGATTTTCAATATCTTCTTTTTCATCTATTGAACCATCCCACGCTATTTTAGGATTTTTAAACCCTGCTTCTTTTAATAATTTCCCTAAATAAGGTTTTTTAATAAGAACCCTACCATCAAAACCAGATTGAGATTCACAATAGCTAATTTTTTTCTCAATTTTAAGTTCTCTTAATTCATTCAAAATATTTTCAATAAATCTGTTTGCTAACAAATTATTGTCATAAAATACTATTTTCTTTTTAACTATTTCTTTTTTTATTGATTTTTTAGAAAGAAATTTTGGTTCTATTTCATAAACACCACAAGCATCACACTTGCGGATACAACCCCTAGTTGTGTGAATAATTTGATAATCAACATCCACTAAATCATAATCTGGAATTAAGTTCTCGGCTTCTTCAAAAACACCAGAATAAACATAGTCACATCCAGTAAATTCTTTACAGTGTTCAGTCATTAAAGAAGCATATATTCCTCCAACAATCACAGGAACATTAAAATTTTTCTTGCAGGATTCAACAGCTTCTTTAACAAAATTAGACCAATATGTGAATAATGATGTTACAAAAACAACATCAGGTTTAAAATCTTTAGTTTCATTAACTAAATCTTCATCATAACGAATGAGCTTTACATTAATATCTAAAGATTTTAAATAAGAAGATATTTTCAACAAACCGATTGGTAAGAAATCATGATGATTCCTACTCTTCTTTGCTATTGGAAAATTAGGTTCTACAAGAAGAGCATGTTTAATATTACTCCTCTTGATCAATTTTTTTGTTATCATAAAATTCAACTAATTCCATTTCCATTGAATCTAAAAGATTAGAGCCTTCTGATACATATTTAGATTCTAAAAGCCCGATTCCAGTTTTTGCATACTCTTCAGATATTTTAAAGTAATCATCCTCGTTTGCAAGCACATTAATACCCTGTTCTTCAACAGCTATAGCCATCATAAGATACTTAGTGATCGATGAATTTATTGTAGACTCACGAACTCTACCTCGTGCACTATCTCCTAAAGGAGTTCGGATACCACTCTTCAATCCAATAATGAGAGCTAAAGAAAATAAATCAATGTTAGTTTTGTTTTTTTCGAAAATTTTAACAGTTTTTAATTTGTTATATTTTTCTTCATCCTCATCATCAAAGTAAATTCTTCGCCCCTCAGCCATTTAAGATCACCTTTGATTCTTTTCCTTCATCAGAATTTTCCCATTTAATTAAATATTCTTTACCCACATTATCACAAATGATATCTCTAAAATCATCAGTATATTCAGTTCCTGTAACTAAAAGAACACATTGTTTTTCTCCAATAAAATCAGGTAAAAATCTTGCAATGTTTTGTCTAATATCTTTATCTAAATTTCCTAAAGGAGTATCCATAATTATAGGTAAATCAAAACCAGAGATATTATGTAATGCCGACATGAAACATAAACCTAAACACAATTTTTCTCCATCTGAAAGATCACCTGGACTTTCATGTTCCCCCAATTTGTTTACTATAGCTATCTCATAATTTTTGTTAATCTCTATATTAATAAATTCATCCTCTTTCCATATTATTTTAATAAATTTTTCCTTAGTTAATTTTTGAATTTTGTCATGTATCTCACTTGATAGTTCAGTACTCATTTCTTTAATAATTTTTTTTGAATTTTTGATAAAATTGATTTTATTCTCTAATGTTTCTGCTTCAATAGTCCATTTAGCTTCTTTATTTTTTTGCTGCTCCCACTCTTTTTTATCATTTTTTATATGAAGTATTTCATTTTCTAATGAACCTATTTTTCGGTTAAACTGTTGACGAATATTTAAATAATCATCTCTCATAATAGTTAAGTTTTTAATGTCTTCTTCAGGGTTTGATCGTAGCATAGTAGCAATATTTCGGTCTCTTTCAAGTTTTTCATCATATTCTTTTTCATTATTACGAAGTTTCAATTTTATCTCTTTAAGTTCACTTTTAAAAGATCTAATTTCTGAAATTAAATTTTCAACCTTTGCACTTGCTCTTGAAATATCACCCGCCTTATCAGTAATATCTGGAGTTTGATTTAATATTTTTTCTAGTTCAGTTCTTGAATTTTCATTAGTTTCTAAGCTTACACCACAAATACATCTTTTCTCCTCTAAAAGATCTTTAATAAAATTTTTTGTATATTCTGGAGGAATAAAATGTTTTCTTCTTGAATCTTCAATTTTTTCTAAAAAGCTCAATAGAATATCATAAGACAATAATACAGGATAAGTATCAAGTATTAATTTATTTCTACTGGCTTTAAGTAGTGTTATGTTAGACTTTAAAGTACCCAATTGTTTTTCAATTTTTTTACGTTCTTTAACTGATTCAGTTATATCTTTATAATTTTTATCAATGAGCTCATTTTCAATTTTTTTAATTTGCTCATCTGCATCTTTAACTTTTATTTTAGAGTCATCTAATTCTTTTTCTTTTTCATTGATTTTATCCTCATAATGAGTTATTTTTTCACTAGCTATGCCTAATTTAGGGGCGATTTTTTTTAGTCTATTATTATAGTTCTTTATTAAAGTATCAAAATTTTTTTCCATATTCTCTATTAAGTTTAATTGTGAAATTTCAAATATTGTGTTTTTTATTTTTAATGAGGAAGTATCCTGAAAATATTTTCCAAGTAATGCACCATCAAAAAAGAAATATTCCTCGATTTCTTTTGGTATTTTCCTATCAACAATATAAGCATCTTCAGAAATAATCTTAATATCATTTTCATCTTGTTCGTGAATTTCTAAAATAGTGCCAAAATTATCTCTAATTAAATCATCCTCTCTTTTTATAAAATTTTGTGATCTCTTAAGGAGTTTATCCATAATTAAAATAAAGGTTTATGATTGTTGGATATGGTTTTAGATGTTTTTTAGTTTTTGTTTTAGTTTTTTGGTCTATTTTTTGTGTTTTAGTTTTAAACTTTTTAAATGTGTTTT
>NZ_LWMT01000257.1 GCF_001639265.1 Methanobrevibacter filiformis | reverse complement strand
TGATGAAAAAAATGTTATAAAAAAGTATTCTGGAAGAATTATAAGTATTTTTAATGCTGATGAAAAAGGAGACTTTATTTATAGGATTAATAGATTTTTTAAAGTGTGGAATGAATGTCCTGGCTTTTTAAAGGATTTTTATAATAAAAAAATTGTTAGAGATATGCACAAATTAACTGCTCATCTATTTGATTCAAATATTCCAAAAACTAATAATCAAATTGAGAGTAAATTCAGTGGAGCACAACAAAAAGAAGATAAAAAACGCTTTAAAACCAAAAGTGGAGCTATGTCTTATTTGAAACCAATAATTGAAAGACAGAACGATGAATTAAAATGGACCTAAATGTTATGATAAATCATTATTTTAGTAATAATCAATTTTTCAGGAGGCAACTTTTTGACACAAACCTGTTTTTTGTAATTTCTTTGGAATGTTTTCTTTTTGTTTTTTTAGGATTTCTAGTCTTAATTTAGCTTCTTCATATGTAGTGGAGTCTAGTATTTTGAATATTTGTTTTTTGTAATGTCTGTAGTTTTCTTTTTCTTTTTCTGTGTATTTTTCGCTTTTTAAGATAGGTGATATTAATTTATTTATGTTTCTTTTGTAATGGGCATGACATAGTTGATGTTCAACATCTAATTGATCCATTATGGACCTATACGATTTTTTGCCATCTGTTGTGATTGCTATTAATGGTTGATTGAATGTATGCGTTTCAATGAATTTTCTCACTGTCTCCTTCTTACAATCCTCGTATATCTCATCTGCAGCAATAATCTTGTTTTTATCATCGATTAATGTTAGTCTGTAGTCCCAACCATGACAATTTCCCACATATTCTTCATCATATTGATAGTAGCCAGATAATATTGTTTCTTTTTTTGGAATGTTTCTTATTTTATCAGCACAATTTGAAATGTAATTTTTAATAGTGTTATAAACTGGTTTGGCATTAGTAAATTTATGAATGATTTTACTAAGGTTTTCACGTGAAATTAACGCTAATGATGAAGTAAACCCTGGAAATTCTCTAATTTCATTAATATAATTGCTATATTTTGGAAGTAGAAATTCAGACTCTGTTTGATAGTATTTCCCACAATTCTTGCAATGATATTTTTGACCATATATGTTAATATTATCATCTTTGTTAACTTTTTTATGAGTTGTTCCATTATCAACAACATTTTTACTGGAACAATCACGACATTCGTCACCCTTATTGTCTATAATAAATTCTAACTGTTTTTCAAAATACTCTTGCAAACCTAAAATAGTGAAAATTCCCATTTCTTCTTTAAGTAGAATTCTACTGTTTTTCATTTGAATTTTCAAATCATCCAAAGATTTATATACATCGTCACACAAATTCACAGACTGGGCAGGTTTATTTTTAGTAGTCATAACTTTAAATCTGCCCTTTAAATTATATAAAACTATTTTTAACCATTAACTAAAAAAATCTGATTCTTACAATAATAACTATTCATCAGTTCAATTTTTCAAATCCATGAAATTTCAGGGGAGAAAATCCATCACAATTGGGATTAAAATAACCATAATAGTTACTTTATTGATTAATTCAATGAACTGGAGATCTTAGCTTGCCGTACTGTAAAATTTTGACACATTCTTCTCCTCAGTAACTTCTCAAACCTAATTGTTGGTCAGCGTCGTTTTCATTGTTATATTATATGTTCGGTATAATAATAACATTTATATATTAATAGAACTAATATATATAATAATTAATAATATTTAATTTATATAATCCATATTTGATTATAAGAACAAATTCTATTCTGTATCCAATATTGTCATATAATGGGATATACTTTAATCATTCTTCTTAGATTAACAGGATTTTGTAAATTAAATGGATAATTCAGTTACACATTACATATATAGGGAAGGATTAGTATGAAATTAGGAATTAAGGAAAATAATATTATAAAATTAGATATTCGTTCTATAAAAAACATTAATATATATATATATATGCAATATTGTCAATAATAGCTATTTTATTTGTCACTATTTCACCTGCTAGTGCTGTAGATGTTACCATTGATACTACAAATAATACTGGTATTAATGGAGCTGTAGCTCTAACTACTGCTACTGGCACTAATCATACAATAACACTTAATCCAGGAACATATAATAAAACTACTGATATTAAAAATAACATTACAACAAGTAGAAATCTCACAATACAGGGTAATGGGGCAAGAAACTTAATAATAATAGATGCGAGAAAACTTGGCAACATCTTTAATATCACAGGCACAAGGAGTAATATAACATTTAAAAACTTAACATTTATAAATAGTAATAATAGTGCTATCTACAGTTCTAACTCTACGATAACAATAATAAATTGTAATTTCACAAATAATAGTGCTCGTTCTGGTGGTGCTATTTTTAATATTGGGGGTAGTTTTAGTGTGAGTGATTCTAGTTTCATTGGTAATAATGCTAGCCTTTATGGTGGTGCTATTTATAATGGTGGTAATTTTAGTGTGAGTGATTCTAGTTTTACTGGTAATAATGCTCTTAGTGGTAGTGGTGGTGCTATTGATAATAGTGGTAATTTTAGTGTGAGTGATTCTAGTTTCATTGGTAATAATGCTAGTGTTGGTGGTGCTATTTATGATGGTGGTAGTTTTAGTGTGAGTGATTCTAGTTTCATTGGTAATAATGCTAGTAGTTATGGTGGTGCTATTCGTACTGATGGTGGTAATTGGAGTGTGAGTAATTCTAGTTTCATTGGTAATAATGCTACTTATGGTGGTGCTATTTTTAGTAATGGTGGTAATTGGAGTGTGAGTGATTCTAGTTTTATTGATAATAATGTTAGGGTTGTTGGTGTTGGTATGGGTGTTGCTGTTGGTGGTGCTATTTCTAATAATCGTGGTAATTGGAGTGTGAGTAATTCTAGTTTCATTGGTAATAATGCCAGTTCTGGTGGTGCTATTTCTAATAATCGTGGTAATTGGAGTGTGAGTAATTCTAGTTTCATTGGTAACAATGCTACTAATACTAGTGCTACTCATGGTGGTGCTATTTATAATAAGGGTAATTTTAGTGTGAGTGATTCTAGTTTCATTGATAATAATGTTGGGGTTGTTGGTATGGGTGTTGCTGTTGGTGGTGCTATTTCTAATATTGGTGGTAATTTAAGTGTGAGTAATTCTAGTTTTATTGGTAATAATGCTAGTTCTGGTGGTGCTATTTCTAATGATGGTGGTAATTCAACTATAAGGGAATCAAATTTTATTAACAATTCAGGATCTATTGGAGGAGCAATATATGTTATTATGGGTAATAATGTTTCAATAATTAGTTCTAACTTTGTAAATAATACTGCTACCTATGGTGGGGCAATAGCTACTAACAACACAAACCTTACACTGGAATATAATCGTATATATAACAATACTAATCAAGACCAATTGTATCTTTTCAATTCAACTGTTAATGCAAATTATAATTGGTGGGGCAATAATACAAATCCACTTACTTATTCTGTTAAAATTAATGGGACTGGAACAACAGTTAATTTAACAAATTATTTTGTGGTTAATATTACATTAATTGATATAGATGTAGAAAATAGTCTTCTTATATTTAATTATACAATGAATCTTAATACAACTAATGGATCTGATAATGCTCTTCCTGAGTTTAATGGAACAATAGATCGTAATGGTGGATTTGGAGAATTTATATTTTCTGCTAATTTATCTGCTAATTTATCAGTACCATTTAATCCATATATAAATACTACTGCAACAGCTAGAATAGATAATTTCACAAAAACATTCAACATAAATGCTTCTAAACCTCATGATGTATATGTTAATGCAACAGGAGGACTAGACACTAACACTGGTGTAAACTGGACCAGTGCACTTCAATCCATAGAAAGAGCATTAGAAATAGTACAAAACAACGGAACAATACACATAGCAGGAAATAACTACAACAACAGTAATGGTATTGTCAGAAACAACACAAATTTAACTATAACTAAAAACATAACTCTTCTTGGTTATACAGTATTAAGTGGAGAAGTAATAATAGATGCAGAAAGAAAAAGTAGACATTTTCAAATATTATCTGCTGCCTATGGTGTCACAATAATTAACATAACTTTTATAAATGGAAGAACTACAGGTGATGGAGGATCAATTCACAGTTTTGGAAGCTTAAATGTATACAATTCCAAATTTATAAATAATTCTGCCGATACTACTGGTAGTGGTGGTGCTATTTATAGTAATGGAAGTGTTAATTTTAGTGTGATTAATTCTAGTTTCATTGGTAATACTGCTAGTAGTGGTGGTGCTATAATTACTCAGGGAAATGAGTCCATTATATTAAATTCATCTTTCACAAATAATCATGCTGGTAGTGGTGGCGCTATTTATAGTAATGGAAGTGTTAATTTTAGTGTGATTAATTCTAGTTTCACTGGTAATAATGCGAGTAGTGGTGGTGCTATAATTACTCAGGGAAATGAGTCCATTATATTAAATTCATCTTTCACAAATAATCATGCGGGTAGTGGTGGTGCTATTTATAGTATTGGAAGTGTTAATTTTAGTGTGATTAATTCTAGTTTCATTGGTAATACTGCTAGTGGTAGTGGTGGTGCTATTCTTAATTTTGCTTATAATTTTAGTGTGATTAATTCTAGTTTCATTGGTAATACTGCTAGTCGTAATGGTGGTGCTATTTATAATGATGCTCTTAATGAGTATCAGGGTTTTAATTGTAGTGTGATTAATTCTAGTTTCATTGGTAATACTGCTAGTTTTAGTGGTGGTGCCATTGAGAACTGGGGTGGTAATAATTTTAGTGTGAATAATTGTAACTTCACTGGTAATAATGCTAGTATGTACGGTGGTGCTATTTTTAATGGTGGTACTAATTTTACTGTGAGTAATTCTACTTTTGTAGGTAATAATGTTAATGAGGGTGGGGCTATTTTTAATGGTGGTGTTAATTGTAGTGTGAGTAATTCTAGTTTCACTGGTAATAATGCTACAACTGGTGGTGCTATTTATAACTTGGGTAATGTTAATATTGGTATTAACTGTAGTGTGAATAATTCTACATTTTCGAATAATGGTCATATAGCTATTTATACATCAAATAACCAAACTTTCATGAATAATAATGTGTTTAAGGATAATGATGGTGTTTTAGGAATTGGGTTTAATGATTCGACTATTGATTTAAATAGCTATTTGCTAGATAATACTATAATTAATAATGGTATTGTTTTGATTGTTGATGGTTCTAGGAATAATATTTCTAATGGTTCAATTATTGGAAATAATAATACAAGAGGAATTTTTGTAAATGGACAAAATAACACATTCTCTAACATCACAATAGCTAAGTTAAAAATTGGTATAACTTTCAATTCATCTAATCATAACAATGTTTTCACTAATGGAACATTAGAAGGAAATGAAGTGGGAGCTATAATGGGTGGTTTTAATGACACTATAATAAGCTCAACAATTGTAAACAATACCGTTGTAGGAGTAAATATCTCAGGAGATAGTAACAAAGTAAATTACAACAGAATCTATCAAAATACTTTAGGTATGAACAATTCAGTGACTAGCACTAATGCAAATTTCAACTGGTGGGGATTAAATAACATTATCGGACAATACGTTGATAATGGTATTGATTTTAACTTAACTTACTGGTATGTCCTCGAATTATCATTGAATGATACATTTTACACAGTTACAAATGATACAAGAAATTACAGTAAAAACCAAAATGCTAACTTAAGCTATAATTTATCACTTAATATTCCAGTAACCAATACTCCAAACTTACTTCCTTATTTCGAAGTAACCATACTAATTAAAAACAGTACAGATATTGTTAACAATTTAACTGGAGATATTAGAAATACTAGTCTAAGCGAATCTGTAGCAATAAATGATCCTAATACTGAGTATTCAATTAATGCATTATCTGATAATGAAAACCTTATTTTAACCATTGTGGCTGAAACTATTAACTATACAGTTAATGTAAGTGTTTTAAAAGTTGCAAATGTAAGTGGAAATGTTCACGTTGGAGACAATGTAACCTACACCATAACTGTAACTAATCATGGAACCTTAAATAATGCAACAGGAGTCTTTGTAGAGGATATAATTAATTACAACAAAGTACAATATATTAACTCAAACACAAGTAAAGGAACATACAACTATGGTACTGGAATATGGGATATTGGAACATTAGAAGCAGGAGAAACAGTAACATTAACTGTAAATGTAACTATAACTGGAACTGGAATTTTAAATAACACTGCATTAGTTGCAGCAGATGAAAATAACACAAATAACAACACTACAAGCACAGTAATACTAAATATAACTGATGTGGACATATCAATAGTTAAAATAGTGAGTACAACAGGAACCGTGAGAATTGGAGATAATATAACTTATATAATTAATGTAACAAATAATGGAGAAAGCACTGGAACAGGAATTTATGTAACTGATATCTTAGATAGTAATAAAGTGAAATTTATAAATGCAATTGCGTCTATTGGAACATACAATAATACAACAGGAAATTGGACAATTGGCAACCTACTTCCAGGACAATCTGTAATACTAACAATCAATGTAACAATAATAGGAAACAACTCAGTAACCAACACTGCAAATGTAACCACTGACCAAAGAAATATTAACAACCAAAATGAAAGCACAATAACAACTAACATATCTGATGATGTAAATATAACTATTATTAAAATATCTAACAGCACAGGAACAGCAAACATCGGAGATACAATAAAATACACAATTACAATCACAAACAATGGACTAACTAATGCAACAGGCGTATTTGTAACTGATAAATTGAATAATTCAATGTTAAGCTTTGTAAGTAGCAATGGATCTTACAATAATAACACAGGAATATGGACCATTGGTAATTTAAATACTGGTGAAACTGCTACACTTAGTATAATTGCTACTATTATTGGCAATGGGACACTTATTAATATTGCAAATGTGTCTGCGGATCAGAATAATACTAGCACTGGTAATGGAACTGGTAATGCTACTGTTAATGTAACTAATTATGTTAATGTGAGTGTTGTTAAAGTATCTAACACTATTGGTACTGTGAATATTGGAGATAATATTACTTACACTATTACTGTCACTAATTACGGTTCTAGTAATGCTACAGGTGTATTGGTAACTGATAAGTTGGATAACACTATGTTAAGCTTTGTAAGTAGTAGTGCTAGTCATGGAAATCATGATAATAACACAGGTATATGGACTATTGGTGGTCTTGGTGCTGGTGAAACTGCTATTTTGAATATAACTGTCACTGTTATTGGCAAGGGAACAATTGTTAATATTGCGAACGTGACTATGGATCAAAATAATACTGACACTAGTAATGGAACAGGTAATACTACTGTTAATGTAACTAATTATGTTAATGTGAGTGTTATTAAAGTATCTAACACTACTGGCACTGTGAATATTGGAGATAATATTACTTACACTATTACTGTCACTAATCATGGTACAGCTAATGCTACAGGTGTATTTGTCACTGATAAATTGAATAATACTATGTTAATATTTGTAAATAGTAGTACTAATCGTGGAAGTTATAATAGTAATACTGGCATTTGGACTATTGGTAATTTAAATGCTGGTGAAACTGTTACACTTAGTATAATTGCTACTATTATTGGCAATGGGACACTTATTAATATTGCAAATGTGAGTGTGGATCAGAATAATACTGGAACTGGTAATGGAACTGGTAATGCTACTGTTAATGTAACTAATTATGTTAATGTGAGTGTTGTTAAAGTATCTAACACTACTGGTACTGTGAATATTGGGGATAATATTACTTACATTATTACTGTCACTAATTATGGTACAGCTAATGCTACAGGTGTATTTGTAACTGATAAGTTGAATAATACTATGTTGAGCTTTGTAGGTAGTAGTGCTAATCGTGGAAGTTATAATGGTAATACTGGTATTTGGACTATTGGTGATCTTGGTGCTGGTGAAACTGTTACACTTAATATAATTACCACAATTATTAGCAATGGAACACTTCTTAACATTGCGAATTTGACTGTAGATCAGAATAATACTGGCACTGGTAATGGAACTGGTAATGCTACTGTTAATGTAACTAATTATGTTAATATGAGTGTTATTAAAGTATCTAACACTACTGGTAATGTAAATATTGGAGATAATATTACTTATACTATTACTGTGACTAATTATGGTTCTGGTAATGCTACTGGTGTATTTGTAACTGATAAGTTGAATAGTGCTATGTTGAGTTTTGTAGGTAGTAGTGCTGATCGTGGAAGTTATGATAGTAGTACTGGTATTTGGACTATTGGTGGTCTTGGTGCTGGTGAAACTGTTGTCTTGAATATAACTGCTACTATTATTGGTAGAGGAACATTAACTAATATTGCAAATCTTATTGTTGATCAGAATAATACAGATAATGGTAATGGTACTGCTAATTCAACAATTAATGTTAAATATGACACTAATCTTAGTGCTTCAATACCTGATGCTAAGGTAGGAGATACTGTTAATATTACTTTGAATTTAACTGATTCTGATGGTAATCCTGTAAATACTGTTGCTAATATCACTGTTGATGGTGTGGTTTATCCTGATGTTGAATTTATTGATGGAATAGCTAAGGTTCCTTACAATGTTACTTGGGTTAAAAATAATATTACTGTTAAGTTTGAGGGTAATAATAAGTACAATCCTTCTAATGATACTGTTGGTGTTAATTTCACTAAAAAAGATGTTAATATTCATATTCATGTTCCTGATACTAAAATTGGACATAATGCTACATCAACCATCACTGTTACAGATGTTGATGGTAAACCAGTTTTTAATGCTTCAATTAAAGTGATATTAAATGATAAAGTTATCGGAACATTCATTACAGATAAAAATGGTCAAATCCATCCAATAATATCTATTAGTCGAGATAACATTCTTAAAGCGGAATTTAGCGGAAATAATGAATATAATTTTGCTGAAAAAATAATTAAATTTAAAGGTAATTCTTCTACTAATAATACTAATAATACTAATAGTACCAATAATACTAATAGTACCAATAATACTAATAATACTAATGGTACTAATAACAATAATATGTCTAATAATAATTCTCATAAATTTGCAGGTTCTAATGTAAGTATGAAGAAAACAGGTGTTTCTTTAATGGTTATTACAGTATTAATGTTGGTATTAAGTCTCTTTGGATTAATCTCACTTAATAAATCAAGGAATAATGCTAGTTCCAAAAATAATAGTAATAGTAATAGTAATAGTAATAATAGTAATAATAGTAATAATATTATTAATAAGAATTAAGTTAGTTCCAAACAAAATATTCACATAATTAACTTTTAAAATTAAATGATATACTTTTTCATTTTTTTTTTAATTAATTGTTTTTGATAGCTATTTTTTAATTAATCCTTATTATTTATTACTTATAGCTATTTCTTTATTTTTTATTCTCTTTATTTAACCAAATAAAGAATTCTATTTTTTAACAATCGCAGCGTTCATTATTGGATTTAAAAATTTTTTTCTCAGGAGGCTTTTAGATAATAATTGAATATGTAAATAGTATTAATTGACATAAATAATAAAACATTAAAAAGTGAATTGACAAGGGCAAAATTTTGACACACCCATTAATTAGCTCATTTTAAATTAATATAAAATTAATATAAAATTAAATAATATTATTTCGGCTGATTAAAGTTAAATTAATTTAAATTATCTCTATTTTAAGCTGATTTAGAATTAACAGCTTGTTAAATAGTGAAATATTTTGGATATCTAAATTTTAAATTAATATTTAATGATTTGAGTTTATGTATGCTCATAGTAACTTATAAATTAATTATTTTGCATGATTTTCATGTTTTTATTGGGTTTTAAAGATTATTATATATTTTAGTACCTCATGAGCCTATTTTTAGAATATTGGTTATCAATATATTTAATCTATTTGCAAATTAAATGCATATACTTTGAGTGTTATTAAATACCTTAAAGAATATCTATATATTTTGCTATTTTTTCTGATTTTTTTGGATTATATTCAAAATTTTATTTTTATAATTTTATTTAAAATATTTTTATTACATGATAATTGTTGCATTAATTCAAAGATATTTTTAACAAAGATACTAATTTCAATTAATTTCAATTAATTTTTTATAATTAATAATAATGTTAGTTTTTATGACTTTGTATCATTTTTGTTATTCTGGATTGTAGTTTATGTTTTTCTATTTTATCCAATATTTTCCATTTTTTATCAATTATTGAGCTTTAATTATTTTAAAAATTGTTCATAATACTACATGTTTTTTTTTTAAATGAATTTTACTATTTTTTCCCTTTTTTAAGAGTTAATTTCAGGTTTAAATAAAAAGATTTAAATATGATTTTATTAAATTTAATAGCAATTAATGCCAACATAACAAAGGAAATATTATATGTATATTATAGTATCTAATTCAAATTTGTTGTATGGCATTATTGGAGGATGATATTGAGATGTGTACAATTTCATGGGAATTTGTGGGAGATTAATAAGTAAAATAAGGAGAATAATCTTTTTAAAAATATTAAAATATATTATTTTTTTATTAAAATGTAATACAAATAACTAATAAAAAATATTTTCATATTAATAAAAGCATTCCTTATATTTAAAATGGTTTATTTTTGGAAATAGCTTTTGATCAAACTTTTTTTAAAAGTTTGTTTCATATTTGTAAAAGCATTCCTTATACCTAAAATAGTTTATTTTTGGAAATAGCTTTTGATCAAACTTTTTTTAAAAGTTTGTTTCAGAAATAATAAAGGAGATAGTGGAACTGGGATATTTTTAGCTAGAAATGCTGATAATTCGATTATTCGCAATTCTCAATTTATTGGAAATGCAGGGGTTCGTAAAGGTGAGGATGGATTCACTGAGGGTGGAGCTTTAGACTCTCATGGATCTAATACTCTAGTAAAAAATTGTACTTTTCGAGATAATAGTGCTGTAAGAGGAGGAGCATTATGTTTTAACAATGGTACAGGGAATGTAGTGATAGATTCGACTTTCATAAATAATAATGCTCCTGATGGAGGAGCCATTAGATTAATTAGCACTGAAACATCTCTACAAAATAATACATTTAGAAATAACTATGTAAATAATAATGGTGGAGCAATAATAGTCTCTAGTTCAAAAATAAATATGAAGAAAAACATTTTTATTAATAATAAAGCTACAAAAGGTCAAGGTGGTGCAATACACATAATTAGTGGTACTTTTAATATATCAAATTCAAAATTCCATAATAATACTGCTAAAATAGGAGGATCGATTTACACAAACATTGTATTGAGTGCAATTAATACAATATTTAAAAATAATAAGGCTTCTGGAAATGGTGGAGCAATATACTCAACGAAAAACCTAAATATTAATGGTGGAAGTGTAACAAGTAATACTGCAATCTATGGTAGTGGAATATATGTTAAAGGAGCCTTGAAAATAAGTAAAACATCTTTTAGTGGAAATCTTGGAAAGATTTTCAGTGTTTACATTTCTCTATCAAAAAATAAGATTAATGCTGGAAATAAACTCACTGTTAAATCTTCTGTAAAAAGTGGAGATAATGCATTAGGCGCAATATATTCTAAAGGAGTAGTGACTAAAAATGGAACAAATATCAAGTTATCTAATAAGCCACCAGGCAAAAAAATAATTTTAAGGTTTAATGGCAAAAATTATAGTCGTGAAACAGACAAGACAGGAATAGCTAAATTTAAATTAGATACTAAAAAATTGAAAGGTAATTATAAAGCTACAAGTACTTTTGTAACAAAACCTAAAACCCTGAAAGCATATAAAACTGTGAAAATTCTTAATGTTGCTAAGAGTAATAAGAAGCCAAAAAACACAACTCATACCAATTCTAATAAAAAAACAAGTAATAATAGACCTATCACTGCTATTGGTCAGTCAAATAAAGTTACTTCACTTGATAAAGTACATGCCAATATGTATATTAAGCCAGACACATATAAAATTACTCATAAAAAGATAAGTTATTGGAATTATAAAAGTGCAATTGTTGTGAATTTTGAATATTACAAAATCGATGAAAGAGGATGGTATATAGGGGATTGGAATGATAAAAAACAAAGAGTAACCTCTTGGAAATCAATTAAACCTGGAAAAGCAAGTGGAATCAATTGGTATTTATTAAATCCTAATGGTGAAAAATGGACAGTAGGTAACATAACTACAAAGTTTAAAAATAATACATATAATGTTACTTTATTTTATATGAGTGTTACCAAATCAAAATCTATCTCAGGGCTATATAAACCTTATATAAATTACACTTATCAGTGTAAATTAGAAAATAGTACTAAAACAATCTCTGTTTTAAAATTAGCCTCATACGATGTTTATTTCACTGATTCTTCTTTTTCTAAGGCTAGAATCAACGAACTTGTAAACAAAAAGGATGGACGTGTCCAAGTAAATAACTCTAGAATTAAAAATGTAATATTGAATATTTTTACAGGTAAAAATGGTTATGGATCTGGAATATCTGGAGAATTAACTCCTGATAAAAAAATTAGAAAAATATTCAATTGGATGAACAATAAAGTGAAGTATAAAGGGTATGAGTGTAGCCATTTGACAGCAACCAAAGTTTTGAGTAGAATGTATAATCCAAAACTTAAAGAACATGCAAATTGTGCTGATCAATCTATTTTGTTAGTTACATTGTTACGTACTGCTGGAATTCCTGCAGAATTTGAAAACTGGTTTGGTTGTAGGTTTGGTAGATCTATTTCTGGGCATGTTTGGGTCCAAGCATATTGGTCAAACACAAAGAAATATAAGCTTGATACAACTAGTTCTAGGAATGGGGTTAATGATATTAACAATTGGAGAGGCGGTAGAAAAGATTATAGTGTTAAAAGCAACATAATAAAATTATATCTAAACGAATGGAGGGCTTAATTTGAAATATAAATTAATTTTAATAGTTATTATAATTTTAGCTATTTGTGGAGTTTTTTTAGCATATTCTCAAAATATTGATAACAGTAGTGAAATCGAAAGTATTAATCAAAATATTAGTTCAAATACTGTGGATGATTTAGTTAATAATTCTTCATCTACAAATAGTTCTATTGATGCTGAAAATTCAACAGCTGTTAAAGATTCTACTGTCGCAACTGATTTAGGGACAAAAACAAAGATTAGAAATGAGTCTAAAAATAATGAGTCTACTACCAAAACTCCATTTAAAATTCCTAAAGGAACTAAATTATCATATGCTGAGGCACAAAAACTAGCTAATGAGGATTTAGCATACAAAAATACCTATGCGAAAGTAGTGGATTGTTCTAAGATTGGTGGTGAATATTATTGGAACTTTCTTATTTATGATAAAAAAACAGGAAAAGTCCTTGATGGTGCTGTAATTGAGGATAGAACTGGGAATTGTTATAAGATGTAATTTTAATAGTGAGATGAAAATATGAATAAGATTAGTAATAAATTAATTGTTATCTTAGCTTTCTTCTTATTAATATCATTTTCATTATCAAGTGTAAGTGCTACTACTTGCTTTGTTAATGAAACTATGGATAGTGAGGAGATTAATAATTGGATTGATAATATGGTAGATATCACATCTTTACATTTTAAAAATACTGGTAGTGGTGTTTATAATGGAATAGTGCTGAATATTATAAAGGCTATTAATGTAACATGTGATGCTAATGTTTCACTTGTTGCTACTGATGAAGATGATGGTTATGCTTTTTCTGTTAGTGCAAATAGTGTTAATATAACTGGGTTTAAAATATCTGGATATATTAATGGAATTATTGCAGATGGTATAAATAATTTTCAGATAATAAGTAATACTTTAATTGATAATGAGTTTGGTGTTAGTATAAGTGATTCAAATAATGTTAAAATAGATAATAATACTATCACTGGAAGTGGAAGTAATGGAGTTAGTATAGATTCTTCAAATAATCTTAATCTAACGAGTAATGCTATAAATAATGGTGAAAGTAATGGTATTTCTATTTCAGATTCTGGAAATGTGAATATTGCAAAAAACACAATATTTGACAATGAAGATAATGCAATAGCTATAGATTCTTCAAATAATACTAATGTTGATAATATAGTACGATACCTATTTTTTGACAATATTTATATAGTATAAAATATATAATATTGGTATATGAGTAAAGATTCTAAAGAAGTAGTGGTGCGTCATATTAGTTCTACTGAGCTTAATGATTTGATT